>NZ_BCBJ01000043.1:0-188309 GCF_001320605.1 Pseudomonas sp. NBRC 111133
TCGAGCGGGTGTTCAACCGTACAGGTAGTTGATGTCCTTGCAGGCCAGCGGCGGCACCTGGCCGAGCAGGAAGTCACGCAGCTTGTGCATTTGCCGCGCCTTGGGGCTGGCCTTGAGCCAGGTCATGTAGTAGCCGTCGCCGGTGGCCACGGCGTGCTTGAACGGTGTGACCAGGCGCCCGGCCGCCAGGTCGGCGCTGGCCAGTACCAGGTCGACCACCGAAATACCCAGGCCTTGCTGGGCGGCTGAAATACCCTGGTCGAGGGTATCGAACACTTGCCCCTGATCGATGCTGATATCCAGCGCATCCATGCGCGCCAGCCACCGCCGCCAGTCACGGCGGTCCGGGGACGGGTGCAGGAATTCGCACTGGGTCAGGTCGGCCAGGGCCGGCTGCGCTTGCGCCATGTAGTCGGGGTGGCACACGGGGATCAGCCATTCATCGAACAGCTTGAAGCTCTCGATATCGGCTGGAAAGCGCCCGTTGGCCAACAGGATGGCGCAGTCGTAGGGCTCGGAATAGAAGTCCACGCTGTCGATGTCCATCCACACGCTGGACAACTGCACGCTGCAGTTGTCCTCGTGCTTCTTGAAGGCATCCAATGCCCGCAGCAGCCACCGCACAGTGAGCGTGGACGGGGCCTTCAGGCGCAGGCCATAGCGGTCCTGGCGCAGCAATGCGCAGGCATTTTCGATGATCTTGAAGCCCACTTTCAGCTCTTGCGCCAGCAGGCGGCCGTGCTCGGTCAGGCTGAGCTTGGGGCCACGGCGTTCGAACAGGTCGCAGCCGAACATGGCCTCCAGGGTCTTGATGTGATGGCTGACCGCACCCTGGGTCAAGGCGAGCTCTTCCGCAGCGCGGGTAAAGGAGCCATAGCGAGAGGCCACCTCGAAGGCACGCAGGGCGTGCAAGGCCTGAATCCGTTCCGACATGGCGACGTCCCGAGCATGAGTAAGACTAATAGTAGGTCATAGTTCCACGCGTTTTACAACGTCAAGAGCGTCTCGGAAAATGCAGGTAAATAATAAACATAACCAAGATCCTGCCTGCATGTGGCTTGAACGTTCATTAAATTTACGCCTGGGGAAATCATGTTTACGGGATATGGAAATTGCTATCGCCTGGATGCGCTAGAGCTGGCCGATGAACATGTCTGGAACACGCAGCACTGGACTTACAAGACCATAGAGCATTTTCGCAGTATTCTCGCCAACCCTGACTTCCCCTGCCTGTTCGGCCGCAAGGCGGTCAACGGCGAAACCTGCCATATTCTTTTCGCCGGCGCCGAGCAGCTGGCCGATAACATCGCCCAAGGGCTGGCCGACTACGTGCGCACCGTCACGCCGATCAAACCCAAACAGCGCATCAGCAGCCCACTGGTGGTGTTTCTCGAAACGGCAGCGGGCAGCACCCTGGCCGAACAACAGGCGCTGGCCTGGAAAGTGTTGCGTGGCGTACATGCGCGCGACCCACACCCGTGGCCGCAAGGCATTCCCACCGACCCCGACGACACCGCCTGGTCGTTCTGCTATGCCGGCATGCCCCTGTTCATCAACATGAACTTCCCCGGCCACCAGCAAATGAAAAGCCGCAACCTGGGCCAGCACATCACCTTCGTCATCAACCCACGGGAAAACTTCGACGAAGTGGCCAACGCCAATACCGAGAGCGGCAGGAAAATCCGCGAGCGCATTCGCGAACGCGTGCACCATTACAACGACGGTGTCGTACCTGACACCCTCGGCTTCTTCGGCGATGCCGACAACTACGAGTGGAAGCAGTACCAACTTCAGGAGGCGGGGTCGCTCAACCCGTCGCGCTGCCCATTCCACGCCCATGCCGCACACCCGGCGGCAACCGACATACTGATCGAGAACTGACCGTGAATACCGCACTTACCGCCACCTATGCCCTCACTGTCCTGCTGCTTATCGCTACCCCCGGCCCGGTGGTGGCACTGATCGTCAACACTGCGGCCGCCTCCGGTTCGCGCAAGGCCATGTTTACCGCCGTCGGCACCAACTGGGCGTCACTGGTGCTGATCGGTGCAGCGGCCTGGATCATTCTCACCAGCGCCGCCATCGACAAGGCCTGGCTCAGCACCATGAGCCTGCTGGGCTGCCTGTTCATCGGCTACATCGCGGTGGGCACGTTGAGGGAAGCCCTGAAGGCGCCTGCCCCGGAAGCGGCGAGCGAAGCCCCCAAGGCTGGGCGTGGCGGGCTGCTGCAAGGGTTCATGGTGGGTATCTCCAACCCGAAGGACATCATTTTCTTCATCGCCTTCTTTCCGCAGTTCATCCAGATCACCGAGTCGTTCGGCAAAAGCATGGTGGTCCTGTCGCTGCTGTGGGTGGCCATCGATTTTGCCGTGCTCAGCCTGTACATCTTCGCCATCGGCAAGATCGCCTCGCAGCGGAGCAACCGCATGATAAGCCTGGCTTCCGGTGTGGCCCTGCTGCTGATCGCCGCCGGTGGCCTGCTGTACAACCTCAAGGAGCTGGCAGCCTGAACGTGAAGCGCAACACTCGGCGCAACCGAAGGAGCGACCATGGCCGTGACTGACATGAACGCATCTCCTTCACCGTTGCAGCAGGACTACCAACGCTTTCTGCTGCTGGGCAGCCGGCGTGCCCCGCTCACCGTGCATGTACACGAAAGTGGCTACCGCTCTGGCACCATCAATACCGATGCGCTCGGCCTGCGCTACAGCCATTGCGCCGGCAAGCGCTTTTCCGCAGCCGAGCGCGGCGGTGCTTCGCGTATCAACCTGCTGGTCGGCGGTTCCACGGCCCTGGGTATCGGCGCCAGCTCCGACGAGCACACGGTGGCCTCGCACCTGTCGATGCTCACCGGCGAAGTCTGGCTGAGCCTGGCCGGCTGCGGGCTCAACGCCAGCCAGGAGCTGCTGATGTTCCTGACCCACCAGCACCGCCTTGGCCAGCTCGGCCACGTGGTGGTGCTCAGCGGCCTCAACAGCCTGGCCCACGAAGCCCTCAGTGAAGTCCTCGCCAACCTCAACGGCCCGCAGCACGCCAAGGCCTACCAGGACTTTCTCAACAGTTTCAGCGAAGGCATGCAGCCCGCCGCACCACCCCGTCGGCAGTCGCTGTGGCGGCGTATCCGTCAGGCGCTGGCCACCCCTGTGGTCGCCGCCCCGGTCAGCTGGCCGCTGTCGCCCCCGGAAAAGCGCCTGGCCCGTGCTGCCGATAACATTGGCCGTACCTTGCGCCAATGGGACCGGCTACTGGCAGACAGCCACGCCACCCTCACCTTCATTCTGCAGCCGTTGCTGCCCTGGTGCCGGGATACCCTGCCTGCCGGTGAACAGGCCATGCTGACCGCGCTGCAGCAAAAACCGGCGAACTTCGACCGGCTGCTGGAGGGTGCATTCGACAGCCAGTTGCATTCGGCGTTTTTCCGCCGCATCAAGAGCCAGGCCGACCCTGTGCCTTGCTACGACATGAACTGCATGCTCAACAGCTCACCCGTGTTCGGGGCCGACCTGTTCATCGACCGCCTGCACCTGAACGATCTGGGCAACAATGCCCTGGCAAAGGTGATCACCGCCAAACTCGGTCTGGCCCAGGAAAAACACGCCCTGCGCAAGGTCACGCCGATCAAGCTCGTCTGACAGTTGCCAGGTGGTCTTCCGGCCGCCCGCCTGGGTGGCTAGAATACGTCGTCGTTCCGATTTGCCGAGGCGCACGCTTGACCGCCATGAACATCGAAGCCGTCCATCCTTGCCTGGCCGCCCATGGGGCTTGCCTGTGAGCCGCATGCGACGCCTGCCCCCGCTGTTGATCGCCCTGATGCCGCTGGCTGCGCACGCGCTGGAGGTGCGCATCGACCCTCATGCCGACCTGCTCTACCGCCAGGCTTTGCCGTTGCTGGAGCAGGCCGACAACCAGAGCGACAACGCCGATACTCTGCGCACAGCCGTTGGCGGCGACCCCGAGCTCAGCCGCCAGGGCCAGGCCCTGGCCCACACCTTGCCGACAGCGGTAGCCCTGCTGAAAAAATCGGTCGAGCTGGGCCACCCGGTCGCGCAGTACCGCCTGGCGCTGTACTACATCACGTACCTGCCCGTCGCGCAAATTCCGGATGCCGCCTGCCCGTTACTCGTGGCCAGCCTCCAGCAGGGGTTTGCCGCACCCGCGCCGGCCATCGCCACCTGGTGCCGGCCCTACAACGTCAGCAGCGAGTACCGCGCAGCGCTGGAAGCCATCCCCAGCATGGCCACCGTGTACGCCCCCTACTACCCGCAACCGGCCACCCGCCTGACCTGCAACCGCAGCCGGCCACAAGGCCTGGACATGCTGTGGGGGCGCCAGCGTGACTACCAGGCCGAAGTGTACCGCCTGCTCGGCGACCTCGACCCGCAGCACCGCCTGACCCTGCTGCAGAAGGCCGTGGACATCAATGGCTGTGTGACAGCACAACAGCATCTGACCCGCCATCCATAATCCACCGAGCTAACGCGCTGCTACAAGGGACTGCGCGCGGCAGGCGATAGACCAGCAAGATCGTTCAAGCCATGCTCCTACCCCTTCTGGCATGCTGGCCTACCACGTAAAGCATTGCAGCCATCATGCCCCACATCGCCCGCCAAGCCTTTCTCCACGGCGCCATCGCCATTCTTCCCCTGTCCCTGGCCGTCGCCCCCTGGGGGCTGCTGGCCGGCTCCATGGCCATCGAAGCCAACCTCACTGCCTGGGAAGGGCAAGGGCTGTCGGCCATCGTCTTCGCTGGCGCCGCGCAACTGGTGGCCATCGGCATGCTCAAAGGCGGCGCCAACCTGGCGTCGATCCTGCTCACCACCCTGCTGCTGACCTCGCAGCACCTGCTGTACGGCCTGTCGATGCGCCCGGTACTGTCCAGCCAGCCGCTGCGCTGGCGCCTGGGCCTTGGTTTTCTGCTGACCGACGAATTCTTCGCCCTGACCAGCCAGTACGACCAACAGCAGTTCAACCGCTGGTACGCCCTGGGGGTGGGCCTGACCTTCTATATTGCCTGGAACCTGTTTACCCTGGCCGGCATCCTGCTGGGCAAGAACATTCCACACCTGGACCAGTTCGGCCTGGACTTCTCCATCGTCGCCACCTTCGTCGCCCTGATCGCACCGCTGGTGCGCAACCTGCCCACGGTGGTGTGCGTAGCTGTGTCGTTGTTCTGCTCGGTATTGTTCAGCCATTGGCACTGGGAGACCGCCCTGGTGGCCGCAGGCCTGCTGGGTATGGGCGCCGGGTTCATCTGCCAGAAATTTGCCGGAGCCCGAGCATGACCTGGATCCTGATCTTTGCCATGGGCGCCATCGTGTTCCTCAACCGCTATGCATTCTTGGAGCCGCGCCTACCCTTGCGTCTGAGCTCCAACGCCAGGCAGTTCCTTGCCTTTGCCGTGCCGGGCATGCTCACCGCCATCTGCGGCCCGATCATCTTCATGCCCGAGCACCAGCTCAACCTGAGCCTGCTCAACCCCTACCTGCTGGGCTCACTGGTGGCCATCGCCCTGGTGCTGTTGACCCGCAGCGTATTGCTGAGCATGCTGGTGAGCATGTTGATCTTCTTCTTCCTGCGCAGCTGGCTGGCATGAGCACGCCCCTGCGCGAGCAGACACACCTCTGGCAGGCGCCGGCACTGGGCGACGTCGAGATGCTGCACGCGCGTTATTTCCAGCAGCGTTTCGCCCCGCATGTGCACGAAGGCTATGTGTTCACCGTGATCGAATCCGGGGCGCAGCGCTTCTGGCACCGAGGCAGCGAGCACTTGGCGCCGGTTGGCAGCATGGTGCTGATCAACCCTGACGAGCTGCATACCGGTGCCACAGCCCATGAAGCGGGCTGGCGTTATCGCGGTTTCTACCCCGAGCACGAGCGGGTAACCGGCGTGCTCGACGAGCTGGAACTGGGCCGTCACGGCATGCCCAGGTTCAAGGACAGCGTCATCCAGGACCCTGCCCTGGCCATCGCCTTCAGCCAGCTGCATCAGCTGTCCGAAGCCGGCGCCAGCGCCCTGCAGCAACAGACCGCCTGGCGCCAGGCGGTGCTGGCCCTGGTGCAGCGTCATGGGCAATGCGCCGAGCCTTCAGCCCCCGGCCACGAACCCCTGGCCGTGGCCCGCGCCCGCGAACTGCTGGAAAGCCAATTGGCCGACCCACCCTCGCTCGAAGCGCTGGCCGCCGCAGTCAACCTGTCACCGTTCCACTTCGCACGGGTATTCCGCCAGGCCACCGGCCTGCCGCCACATGCCTGGTTGAAACAACGCCGCCTGGCCCGCGCCCGGGAAATGCTGAAGAGCGGCCTGGTCGGTTCGGAAGTGGCGTTTGACCTGGGGTTTGCTGACCAGAGCCATTTGAGCCGGCAGTTCAAGCAGGCGTATGGGGTGACACCGGGGGCGTATCGGCAGGCTTGTGCTCAATCTTCAACACCCGCCTGAGGCATCGCAATACCCGCTCAAGCCTACCTCCACGTGCCACTACCGAGCGTCGCGTTACGCCGTATTGTCGGTATCAAGGGCACGTCCTTTCAGGTTCCAGCGTACCGGTGCGATGAACAGCATGAGCGTCATCCAGATGAAGGTTGCTGACCCCGCAAGCAGGAAGACCATGCTGGCAACCAGCCCTGAAACAGCATCCCCAATGACGGCCGTGAAGTAATAAAGGGAAAAGTTCCTGCCAACTTCGTGCTCATTCGACAAACACTGGATGTTTGTCACGATAGCGATATCGACAAATGCTCCGATGAAGCCAACCAGGAAGAGGATCAGCAGGAACAACCAGGTATTGAATTGCAGCGCTACTGCAGCCGAAAAAAACAGTGCGCCGTAAACCACCCAATAGCGCAGCACCAACCGTGCAGTGGTGCGCGGATTGAAGCGCGTGTAGAGCACGCCCCCCAGCACGGTGCCTGCCGCAAGCAGTGAAAATACGTAACCCACCGCAGCCTCAGAGGCAAAGTGTTCCAACACCGCCGCCGGGAGGATGAAGCGAATCACCGATGTGGCGAACATCGCACAGAGCGTAGTACAGCCAATAACGGCAAATAGCGGGACATTGCTGGCCTTGAGCTGATTCACGCTGCGCACGGTATCGCTAAATATGACACGCCCATCGAATGCCTGACGGACGCCTTGGCTGGAAGGCCCCACGGTAGCAATGGAAATAAAAGACAACACCAGGCATATCGCAAAGAACAAAAAGGTTGCATCGCGAGATAAAAGCAACACGCAGGCCGAAAACACCAGCGGCCCGATAATCGAGGCTGCATCTTCGATCACCTGAATACCACTGTTGACTGAAGCCAGTTGGCTCTTTTCGACGAGATCCGGAAAGTATGCGCGAAACGTAGGCACATACAGACATTCAAGCGCAGTCATGACCATCACGAAAGCCACCAACACGGGCAATGTCGGCGTGAACCAACTGAACAGGGCAAAGAAGGCAAGTGCCAGAAGGCATTTGGCCGCCTCGACCGCAAACAGCGTTCGCTTCTTATCAGCGTTATCTGCCAGCCAACCAGCCAAGGGAGAAAACACCATGCTCGGCAAGTAGCGGAAGAAATACGCGACGCCAATCAACAACAAATCCGCCTCGGTGATGAGCACGATGGTCACGGCAAATGCCGCTTCGAAGGCAAATTCACCACACTTGGAAAAGCAATAGCCCAATGCCAGTGAACGCGTTCCGGAGTTAAGACTCAACGCCTGCATAATCGTTGCTTTCCTCAGCCAGCGGTATAGAGCAACTGAATCTAGAGCTCATCCGCGGCTGGGCTCAACGCCAAAGTTGTAACAACACAGGCGCTGCCAGCACAGCTAATAGTGAGGCTCCGAATACGCCTACGCTCACTCACTATTGACGCAATCAGACCTGCCGCTGCCCAGCCGCGCGACAGAACGGCTCAGCACATCTCGTCAGCTCGCAAAAATTCGTGCCGCTACCGACGTAGCGGCATCCACTTTAAACACTGTGTTTACTCTTGCAGATAAGTAACTGTGTGTTACTTAAACGACAGAGTAGTGATTTTGGCGGCCTCGGCACCTTCTGCAAAGCCATCAGGAGCCCCGCCAACCCTCTGCTACACTGACAAGGCTGAATGGGAGGATCCTGCCATGTCCGAAAGAGAGCTCACCACCCTTCTGTCGCTGATGAACCAGCGCCAGGCCTGCCTGAGCAGTGCCTGCAAGGAGATTGCCGACTGGATCGACCGGCAGGGCGATGTGCCCGCCGCCGGCAAGATCCGCGCAAGCCTCAAGGCGCTGGAGGCCGACGAAGCCCAGGTCCGCAAGACGCTGACGTCGCTGACCCTCGACAGGCCGCTGCCGCGCTTTCGTAGCTGAAGGGTACGGCTGAAAAGAAAAGGGCCGCTAAACGCGGCCCTTTGATCGGTCAGTGCTTCATGTGCATGTGGTCATGCCCACCGCCGGCCTCGGCGTTGAGCGCACGCACTTCAGCCTGCACGTCCACGGTTTCCTTGCCGCCCTTGGCATCTTCGATGGTCAGGGTCAGTGGCACTTTCTCGCCTTCCTTCACCTGATTGTTCAGGCCCATCAGCATCACATGCAGGCCATTCGGGTCGAGGGTGACGGCCTTGCCAGCCGGCAGCTCGACAGACTTCACCTCACGCATGCCCATCACGTCACCGTTCATGGTCATCTCATGCACCTGCACGGTCTTGGCCACAGGCGAAGCCACGCTCACCAGCTTGCTGTCGCTGCTGGCGGTGAGGGTCATGAACGCACCGGTGGACTGCTGGTGCGGCACGCTGGCACGCACCCAGGCCTCACTCACGGTGGTCTGGGCCAGGGCTGGCAGGGCCAGGCCCATCAGTGCCAGGGCAGCCAGGCCGCGTTTGATCGGTTGCATCGACATTCAGCAGATCTCCATCAGGGTGACCAGGTCTTCGGCACATTCCTTGGCGTTCAGGGAATGGCCCAGGCTCAGGCGCAGGGTGCCACGCGTATCGTAGACGTAGCTGGTGGACGAGTGAGAGATGGTGTAGGTGTCGCCGGCCGGAACCTTTTCGTAGAACACCTTGAACTCCTTGGCCACCGCCGCGATTTCCTCGGGGGTGCCCGTGAGTGCGGTGAACGTGGGGTCGAAGGCTTTGACGTAGGCATCGAGCACTTCGGGCGTGTCACGTTCCGGGTCCAGGGTGATAAACACCACCTGGAACAGGTCACGGTCACGGCCACGCAGCAACTTGCGAATTTGCGCCGCACGCGCCAGGGTGGTCGGGCAAACGGCCGGGCACTGGGTGAAGCCGAAGAACACCATCGGCATGCTGCCGTAGAAGCTCGACAGGGTGCGCACGTTACCTTGCGGGTCTTTGAGACTGAACTTGCGCCCGAGGATTTCGTTGCTCATGTTCTTGCCGTACTTGAACTCGAGCCCCCGGGCCGGGCTGCAGCCTGCCAGCAGGCCAAGCCCGAGAACGCCCATCCCGGCGACAACTGCGCGCCGGGTATATAGATCATTCATGAAACCATCCTTTACAGGGAAGGTGCCGGCCCTCGGGATGGGCCGGCTGAAAAACCGGGGCATTCTGGCATGACACCCCAAGGGGTTCTACCCGACCAAGGCGGGGAAGGCCTGCAACCCTTTGAATACGGGCTGCGGCCTTTTGTCGCAGGGGTTGAAACCGTAACACTTTGTTGCTAGAGAGCCGCCTTTGGCTTAGTAGTAGGCGTTCTCTTTCTGGCTGTGGTCGGTCACGTCACGCACGCCCTTCAATTCCGGAACACGCTCAAGCAGGGTGCGCTCGATACCTTCCTTCAGGGTGACATCGGCCTGGCCGCAGCCTTGGCAACCACCACCGAACTGCAACACGGCGATGCCGTCGTCAACCACGTCCACCAGGCTGACCTGGCCGCCGTGGCTGGCCAGACCCGGGTTGATCTCGGTCTGCAGGTAGTAGTTGATGCGCTCGTTGATCGGGCTGTCATCGTTGACCATCGGCACCTTGGCGTTAGGCGCCTTGATGGTCAGCTGACCACCCATGCGGTCGGTGGCGTAGTCAACCAGTGCGTCTTCCAGGAACGGCACGCTGACCGCATCCAAGTAAGCGGTGAAGCTCTTCAGACCCACGGCGGTGTCGTCAGGCTTCTCTTCGCCCGGCTTGCAGTAGGCAATGCACGTCTCGGCGTACTGGGTGCCCGGCTGGGTGATGAAAATGCGAATGCCGATGCCAGGCGTATTCTGCTTGGAGAGCAGATCGGCCAGGTAGTCATGGGCGGCGTCGGTAATGGTTATAGCGCTCATGTAGGTTCCTCACAGACTTGCCGCCAAGTGTACGCCAACCCGCTCATTGAACAAAGTCCTAGTATTTGACTCGGGAAAGCGCATATTCAGGGGCCGCCCCGCGTGGCGCCGCCAGCCAGGCCTGCATGCGCCGGTACAGCCCCCGCTCCAGCCACTGGTAACTGAACCACGACATTAGTCCAATGGACGGCACGCACAGGGCAAACACCAGATACGGGTTCAACTGCAGGCGCTGGCTGGCGAACCAGCCGGCGTACAGCACCAGCACATGGACCAGGTACACCGAATACGAGCAGTCCCCCAAGGCCTTGAGCAGCCGGTTGCCTTGAAAAAGCGGCTCCAGCGCGATGAAGGCCATCACGATCATGGCGCTCGGCAGGCCCCAATGCAGCAAGCGCTGGGACGCATCCAGGTGATAAATGGCCAGGCCCGCCACAACCAGCACGCCCAGCGGCAACCACCGCCCTTGCCGGATCAGCCCACGGCGATACAGCACGCCCAGGCCGATGCCGAGCAAGAACTCGTAGATGATGTCGTTGTTGTAGAAGCGGCTTAGCACACCCAGCCGGCCCAGCACCTCGCTGGCCAGCAACAAGGCCGCGGTAACCAGCAACAGGTGATGACGCTGGCGCACCAGGAAGGCCAGGCCGAACAGCAGGTAGAAGAACATCTCGAAGTTCAGCGTCCAACCCACGTTCAGGGTCGGGTACAGGCCATAGCCTCCGGGGTTTTCTGCCGGGATGAACAGCATCGACAAGACCAGATGATGCCAGGCGAACACCTGATGTGGCATCCATTGGCTAAAAGCCAGCAGCAACAGGGCCATCAACGCGGTGTAGAACCAGTAGGCCGGCACAATACGCAGCACCCGATTGAGCAGGAACTGGCGCGGTTCGATGGTTTTGTCGCGGGTCGACAGGTAGATGACCAGCCCGCTGATGACGAAGAAGATGTCGACGCCTACGGCGCCACGGTCGGTAAGCAGTTGGCCAATGGGGCCGGTGGCGTGGAAGTCGAAGAAGATCTGCATGAAATGGTGGCAGACCACCACCCAGGCGGCGAACGCCCGCAGTGCCTGAAGCGAATACAGCATGAAGTACCCTGCGCTTGCCGGTGCGTTGAGGCCTTGGGAGCCTATGACAGCTCCCAGACCACCCAACCTGTCCGACCGCAGGGTACTCGGAAAGGTCAGCCTACCCGATCAGAGGTTCTCGTAGCGGTTCATGTCCAGCACCCCCGCCTCCACCGGCTGGGTCTCCTTGATGAAGCTGTTCAAGTCATGGAAGTAACGCCAGAACTCAGGGTGACTACGGCGCACGCCCCAGCGCATGACGATGCGCTCGAACTTCGCCGGGTCATCTTTCGCATACTCCATGTCCTCGACGAACTCCGCCACATCCTTGGTCGGGATGTTGAAGATGAAGTTCGGGTAGCTGCTGAGCACGCCCGGGGCCAACGTCAAGGTATCCAGCCCCGGCTGATAGCGGTACGCCTCACCCAGCAGGAACGCCACGTTGCTGTGCGCACGGTTGCGCAGCAGGCTGTACACCTGGCGCTGGCCGCCCTGCCCTTCGATACGCAGCATGGTTGCCTCGGGCAGCTGGTTGATTACCTTCAGCCCCGCAGCGGGGCGCGACACCAGGCGGCTGAGCGACTGCTCGGCATTGCGGAACTCTTCGCTCATCTGCGGCCGTGAGCAGAACGCGCCCTGGCAGCGGTTGATCGGGTCGGGCGTGGCATTCAGGCTGCCGGTGCGCTGCAACAGCTTCAGGCCAAAGTCGCGCTTGGGGTTGCGCGGGTCAAGCTGGATGCCACTCGGGGTGTCGGTGTCGATGTCCTCATAGTCCATCCACATCTTCACCTTGCCGCTGTTCTGGTACCAATCACCCAGGATCGCCTTGCGCTGGTCGGCCGGCATCAGGCGCAAGAAGTTGACCTCGGCACCGTTGCGAATCAGGTCGAAATACAGGCGCGTCTGCAATTGGTGCGAAACATTGCCGAACACGTCAAAGTTGACCGCCAACTGGTAATAGGTGCGCTCGAACAACGGGTAGTCGAACAACCACACGGTCAACGGCACGTCACCGATCAGGCCCTTGCTCACCGAGGCGCTGTCGAAGTGGCGGAAGATGCTCAGCAACGCGTTGTCGTTACCGGCCCACAAGGTCGACCAGCCCGGTGCCGGCATGTCGGCGTAGGCGTCACGGCGCAGCTTTTCGTACTCGTTGCGTTTGTCGCGGTAGGCGTGCCACAGGCTCAGCACGCTGCCCACGTCATCGATCTGGCCCGGCATGGCCAGCAGCGGCGTGGCCTCGCCACGGTATTTGGCGTCGGTGATGTAACGGTCGAAGGCCGGCTCCTGGAACAGCGCCCAGAAGTTATCGCGGATCACGTCAGTGGCGATCTGCCCACGGCACACCGGGCCCCGGATGAAGGTGCGTACGAAGTATTCGGCGTTATCCAGCATGAACTGGTAACGCGCCACTGCCGGGATCGCCTCGAAGGTTTCGAACGGGTTGGCCCGGTGACGCGGGCCGTAACCCGGCAGTGCGGTGGCGTGCCAGTCGCCGGCATAGAACAGCTGCTTCACCCGTTTGAGTTTCTGCGGCCCCATCGGGTAGGTGATGTGCGTCTTGTGCACGATCACACCCTGCACCGGGATCAACCGATAGTAGAAGTCGGTGCCCGGCGGGTCGTTGGGACGGCGCGTGGCAATGATGTCGGCCGGCTGGCCGCTCGGCGTGCGTGAACGCACCCACTGAAAGAAGTGGCCCTGCTCGCCGCCAACGAAGTAGATGTGCGCCAGGAACAGGTGCTCGTACAGCCAGCGGCCGACCAGCGCCTCGGTGGAACCCGGGCGGTTGAGCAGTTCTTCCCAATCAGCGATCTGTCTGGCTTCCGTTTCGCTCGGCTTGATCGGCTGGTATTCCACCGGCGCACCGGCCGCCAGCCAGCGGCGCATGGTGTCGTATTCCTTGTCGGTCAGCCCGGTCACCGCCAACGGCATGCCTTCTTTGGGGTGGGCGCCAGCATAGGCGTCGAATTCATGGGGCAACGGGCACATGTTGTTGCGGCTCAGGCCCAGGACGATGTCCTCGGGCAACTTGGCGTTGGGCGTGAGCGGGGTCTTGTGCCCCAGTTCCAGCATGCGCGCCATCAGTGCGGCCTGGCTGCCCTGGTTGTCGAGCACCGAGTAGAAGCCCTTCTTGCGCCATTGCTCTTCGCTGTGGGCGTCGTAGAACAGCCGCGTGGTGGGCACCGCCTTGCTGCGATCGCCCTCATAAACCGGGACCTTGCTGGCTCCGCGCACCGCGCCTTCGGGGCTTTCCAGCTTAAGTTGGCAGGCCGCGTCGTTGCAGGCGTGGCAGGCTACACACTTCTCGGTGAAGATCGGTTGAATGTCCCGGGTGTAGGAAATAGCCGGGCTCGAGTGGGGGGCTTGCCCGAACACCGCGCCGCTGATGAGCAGGGCGAAGGCGCCGGCAAGGATACGATGCACCATGTGCGAAAAGTCCTGGTTCTTGAAAGCCATCACGATTGTGCCTGGTCGTCCTTGGGTGCTGGTAATCGCCCCAACAACATGAGCAGTTTTCATGCAAATGGGCGATGTGCGTAAAAACCGCGCAGCTTTGTTATGATTCCGCACCTTCTGATATTTGCCCGACCAGGTAGTTCCTATGTCCGACCGCAGCGCTCGTCTCCAAGCACTCCAGAACGCACTCAAAGAGCGCATCCTGATCCTCGACGGCGGCATGGGTACTATGATCCAAAGCTACCGTCTCGAGGAACACGACTATCGTGGCACGCGTTTCGCCGATTGGCCAAGCGATGTCAAAGGTAACAACGACCTGTTGCTGCTCAGCCGCCCGGACGTGATCGCCGCCATCGAGAAAGCCTACCTGGATGCCGGCGCCGATATTCTCGAAACCAACACCTTCAACGCCACGCAGATTTCCCAGGCCGACTACGGCATGGAGTCGCTGGTCTACGAACTGAACGTCGAAGGCGCGCGCATCGCCCGCCAGGTGGCCGACGCCAAGACCCTGGAAACCCCCGACAAGCCGCGCTTCGTTGCCGGCGTGCTCGGCCCTACCAGCCGCACCTGCTCGATTTCCCCGGACGTCAACGACCCTGGCTACCGCAACGTCACCTTCGATGAGCTGGTCGAAAACTACATCGAGGCCACCCGCGGCCTGATCGAGGGCGGCGCCGACCTGATCCTGATCGAAACCATCTTCGACACCCTCAACGCCAAGGCGGCGATCTTCGCCGTGCAGCAAGTGTTCGAGGACGACAACGTCGAACTGCCGATCATGATCTCCGGCACCATCACCGACGCCTCCGGCCGTACCCTGTCCGGCCAGACCACCGAAGCGTTCTGGAACTCGGTGCGCCACGCCAAGCCGATTTCCGTGGGCCTGAACTGCGCCCTCGGCGCCAAGGACCTGCGCCCGTACCTGGAAGAGCTGGCGACCAAAGCCGACACTCATGTTTCGGCCCACCCCAACGCCGGCCTGCCGAACGCCTTCGGTGAATACGACGAGACCCCGGCGGAAATGGCTGCGGTGGTCGAGGAGTTCGCCGCCAGCGGCTTCCTGAACATCATCGGCGGCTGCTGTGGTACCACCCCAGGCCACATCCAGGCCATTGCCGAAGCCGTGGCCAAGTACAAGCCGCGTGAGATCCCGGAAATCGCCAAGGCCTGCCGCCTGTCGGGCCTGGAGCCGTTCACCATCGACCGCCAGTCGCTGTTCGTCAACGTCGGCGAGCGCACCAACATCACCGGCTCCGCCAAGTTCGCCCGGCTGATCCGTGAAGAGAACTACACCGAAGCGCTGGAAGTCGCCCTGCAGCAGGTCGAGGCCGGCGCCCAGGTGATCGACATCAACATGGACGAAGGGATGCTCGACTCCCAGGCCGCCATGGTCCGCTTCCTCAACCTGATCGCCGGTGAGCCGGACATTTCCCGCGTGCCGATCATGATCGACTCGTCCAAGTGGGACGTGATCGAAGCGGGCCTCAAGTGCATCCAGGGCAAAGGCATCGTCAACTCCATTTCCATGAAGGAAGGCGTCGAGCAGTTCAAGCACCACGCCCGCCTGTGCAAGCGTTATGGCGCTGCCGTGGTGGTGATGGCCTTCGACGAGGTCGGCCAGGCCGACACCGCCGCGCGCAAGAAGGAAATCTGCCAGCGCAGCTATGACATTCTGGTCAACGAAGTGGGCTTCCCGCCGGAAGACATCATCTTCGACCCGAACATCTTCGCCGTCGCCACCGGTATCGAAGAGCACAACAACTACGCCGTCGATTTCATCGAGGCCTGTGCCTACATCCGCGATCACCTGCCCCACGCGCTGAGTTCGGGCGGTGTGTCCAACGTGTCGTTCTCGTTCCGTGGCAACAACCCGGTGCGTGAGGCGATTCACTCGGTGTTCCTGTACCACGCGATCCAGAACGGCCTGACCATGGGTATCGTCAACGCCGGGCAGCTGGAAATCTACGACGAAATCCCGGCTGCACTGCGCGAAAAAGTCGAGGACGTGGTACTCAACCGCACCCCGCACGGCACCGACGCCCTGCTGGCGATCGCTGACGACTACCGGGGCGGCGGCGCCACCAAAGAAGTGGAAAACGAAGAATGGCGCTCGCTGCCGGTGGTAAAACGCCTGGAGCATGCGCTGGTCAAAGGCATCACCGCGTTCATCGTCGAAGACACCGAGGAATGCCGCCAGCAGTGCGCACGCCCGATCGAAGTGATCGAAGGCCCGCTGATGAACGGCATGAACGTGGTCGGCGACCTGTTCGGCGCGGGCAAAATGTTCCTGCCCCAGGTGGTCAAGTCGGCCCGCGTGATGAAGCAGGCCGTGGCGCACCTGATCCCGTTCATCGAGGCCGAAAAAGGCGACAAGCCGGAAGCCAAGGGCAAGATCCTGATGGCCACGGTCAAAGGCGACGTCCACGACATCGGCAAGAATATCGTCGGCGTGGTACTGGGCTGTAACGGCTACGACATCGTCGACCTCGGCGTGATGGTGCCAGCCGAAAAAATCCTGCAAACCGCCCGCGAACAGAAGTGCGACATCATCGGCCTGTCCGGCCTGATCACCCCGTCGCTGGACGAGATGGTGCACGTTGCCCGTGAAATGCAGCGCCAGGGCTTCGAGCTGCCACTGATGATCGGCGGCGCTACCACCTCCAAGGCGCACACTGCGGTCAAGATCGAGCCGAAGTACAGCAACGATGCGGTCATCTACGTTACCGACGCCTCGCGTGCGGTAGGCGTTGCCACCCAGCTGCTGTCCAAGGAACTCAAGCCGGGCTTCGTCGAGAAAACCCGCCAGGAATACGTGGAAGTACGCGAGCGCACCGCCAACCGCAGCGCCCGCACCGAGCGCCTGAGCTACAGCCAGGCCATCGCCGCCAAGCCGCAATACGACTGGGCCAGCTACCAGCCAGCGGTGCCCTCCTTCACCGGCGTCAAGGTGCTGGAAGACATCGACCTGCGCACCCTGGCCGAATACATCGACTGGACCCCGTTCTTCATCTCCTGGGACCTGGCCGGCAAGTTCCCGCGCATCCTCACCGACGAAGTGGTCGGCGAGGCGGCCACGGCGCTGTACAAGGATGCCCGAGAGATGCTCGACAAGCTGATTGACGAGAAGCTGATCAGCGCCCGCGCGGTGTTCGGCTTCTGGCCAGCCAACCAGGTCGCCGATGACGACATCGAGGTGTACGGCGAGGATGGCCAGCCGTTGGCCACCCTGCACCACCTGCGCCAACAAACCATCAAGCCGGACGGCAAGCCCAACTGGTCGCTGGCCGACTTCGTCGCGCCAAAAGCCAGCGGCGTCACCGACTATGTGGGCGGGTTCATCACCACGGCAGGCATCGGTGCCGAGGAAGTGGCCAAGGCTTACCAGGACAAAGGCGACGACTACAGCTCGATCATGGTCAAGGCCCTGGCCGACCGCCTGGCCGAAGCCTGCGCCGAGTGGCTGCACGAACAGGTGCGTAAAGAGCACTGGGGCTATGCCCGCGACGAGCAGCTGGACAACGAGGCGCTGATCAAGGAGCAGTACAGCGGCATTCGCCCGGCCCCGGGCTACCCGGCCTGCCCCGACCACACCGAGAAGGAAACCCTGTTCCGCCTGCTCGATGGCACCGCCATTGGCGAAACCGGGCCGAGCGGCGTGTTCCTGACCGAGCACTTCGCGATGTTCCCGGCGGCGGCGGTCAGCGGCTGGTACTTTGCCCACCCGCAGGCGCAATACTTTGCCGTGGGCAAGGTGGACAAGGACCAGATCGAGAACTACAGCGCGCGTAAAGGCCAGGATGTGAGCGTGAGCGAGCGCTGGCTGGCGCCTAACCTCGGGTACGACAGCTAACACCGCGCTGGCTTCTTCGCGGGTAAAACCGCGAAGAGGCCGGCACAGGCAACCCCATAGCCATTGCCTACACTGTCCCTGATTGCCTCTGATTCTTCAGGAGCCACCATGGACGATTCCAGCCAGGGCAAACCGCCTACCTTCTGGCAGATGCTGCACAGCATTCTCGCCGCCGCCTTCGGCGTGCAAAGCGGCAAGAACCGCGCCCGCGACTTTACCCACGGCAAAGCCAGCCATTTCATCGCACTGGGGACGCTGTTCACCCTGGTGTTCATTGCCGTCCTGATCGGCCTGGTGCAACTGGCCCTGCACCTTACCGCCCGCTAGAAATGAAAACGCCTGCAGGATTCCCTCCCGCAGGCGCTCGGACGGCTTCACGGTCTTGAGAACAGGTCTACTGGTGGCTGACCCAATACACGGCAGTGACCACCACCAACACGATCAGGCAGAGGATCGCCCAGGCATCGACGCTGCTGTCAGCTTTGCGGACCTTGGTTGAGTTTCCCATTGCATTGCCTCTTGTAGTGGTTATGGGAATGCACTTCACCACCAGCAGTTAAGACGAGCAATGCCCTTTCCTCAAGCAGGGTCTTTCAATATTCGACCGGTGCCGTCAGAAACGGATACTGGTAGCCAGACGGCCGCCCTTCGGCACTGTAACGCTGGAAATCGACACCGTAGTCGTCCCGTTCCAGCAGTTTCAGCCAACGCCTGGCCTTGGCCTGGTCGATCAACTGCAGCACCGGCACGCTGTGCTCGCGCAGGCCATCGCGGTTCAGCGCCAGCCCGTGTGCGTCGTCGTGCAGCATCACCATGGCCCAGCCACCCAGGGTAAAGTGCCCGCCCATCAAAACGCTCAGGCGCCCGTCGATACGCGCGCGCAAGGCCTCGGGCGAACTGTTGACCGCGCTGAACAGCACATCGCGCCCCGGCTTGCGCCCGGCGGCTTCGAACGCCTGCATGGCGCCAAAGGCCATTTCGTCATTGGCCGACCACACCAGACGCGTGGCCGGGTAGCGCTCCAGCAACTGCTGCGCCTGCTCGTAGGCGCGCTGGCGGCTCCAGCCGCCATACACCACCTGGCGCAGGCGCACCTGAGGGAAGTCGGCCAGCGCACGGCGCATGCCCTCCTCGCGCAGCTGCGAGGCCGGGGTCGTCTTGACCCCGGCAAACGCCACAAGGTCCACCGCCCCGACGTCGTGCGGCAGTTGCGCGACCATCTGGTGCAACATCTGGAAGCCCGCCTGCTCGTCGTTGCTCATCAAGGTGCCCAGCGGCTCGGCATACTTGTCGGGCTGGGCCTGAATGCTGCGAACCTGGCTGGCCGTCAGGCCGTTGTTGACCAACAGCAGTTTCACCCCCGTGCCACGCGACAGGCGCAGCACTTCGGGCGCGACGTACTGCTCGTTGACCAGCACCAGGTAATCCGGCCGCTGCGCCCCACTCAGGATCGCCCGGGCCTGGGTCAGGGCCAGGTCGGCGCGGCGCTCGCTGTATTCCACCCTGAGGGTCATGCCCAGCTCATCTGCGGCGGCCTGCATGAAGCGGGTGTAGCTGGTCCAGAACGTCTCGGTGGACAGCCCCGGGTTGAGGAAAACCACCGATGGCTGCGCGCTTGCCGCCAGCGGCAGGGCTAGACACAAGCTTTGGCACAGGGCCTTGAGCATAGGGTCACATCTCTGCGAAGCAAACACCGGATTATAAACGCCCTGCCTCGCCCAAGGCACAAATGGCAGTCAGTCTCACATAGTCCATTTGGTTCTTTTCATATGCTAAAACATCACTTTAGCGCATAACCGCAACCTGATATCGTTCCACGGCTCCGTACCGGAGTGCGCGGCCGTGCGCGCGAATAGCTGCATGCCTGAGACAGGACTTATATGTACGTATACGACGAGTACGATCAGCGGATCATCGAGGACCGCGTCAAGCAGTTCCGTGATCAGACCCGCCGCTACCTGGCCGGGGAGCTGAGCGAAGAAGAATTCCGCCCTCTGCGCCTGCAGAACGGCCTTTACATCCAACGTTTCGCGCCGATGCTGCGTGTCGCCGTGCCGTACGGCCAGCTGAACGCCACCCAGGTCCGCACCCTGGCCAAGATCGCTCGCGACTACGACAAGGGCTATGCCCACATTTCCACCCGCCAGAACGTGCAGTACAACTGGCCGGCGCTGGAAGACATCCCGGACATCCTCGCCGAGCTGGCCACCGTGCAGATGCACGCGATCCAGACCAGCGGCAACTGCCTGCGCAACACCACCACCGACCAGTTCGCCGGTGTGGCCGCAGACGAAATCATCGACCCGCGCCCGTGGTGCGAGATCGTCCGTCAGTGGACCACCTTCCACCCGGAATTCGCTTACCTGCCGCGCAAGTTCAAAATCGCCATCAACGGCTCGCAGGAAGACCGCGCCGCCATCGAAGTGCACGACATCGGCCTGGAGCCGGTGCGCAACGCTGCCGGCGAGCTGGGCTTCCGTGTATTGGTCGGCGGTGGCCTGGGCCGTACCCCGGTGGTGGGCTCGTTCATCAACGAATTCCTGCCGTGGCAAGACCTGATCAGCTACCTGGACGCCATCCTGCGCGTGTACAACCGTTACGGTCGCCGTGACAACAAGTACAAGGCTCGGATCAAGATCCTGGTCAAGGCCCTGACCCCGGAAGTGTTCGCCGAGAAGGTCGAGGCCGAAATGGTCCACCTGCGTGGCGGCAGCACCACCCTGACCGAAGATGAAGTCCAGCGCGTGTCGCGCCACTTCGTCGACCCGGACTACCTGGCCCTCGACAACGTCGACTACGCCGCCCAGGACGCCGAATACCCAGGCTTCGCCCGCTGGCGTTCGCGCAACACCCGCGCCCACAAGCGCCCGGGTTACGTGGCGGTGACCCTGTCGCTCAAGCCGACCGGCGTTGCCCCGGGCGACCTGACCGACAAACAGCTGGACGCCGTGGCCGACCTGGCCGAGCGCTACAGCTTCGGCTTCTTGCGCACCTCGCACGAGCAGAACATCATCCTCGCCGACGTCGAGCAGCGCCAGCTGCACGCGCTGTGGCTGGAGCTGCGCGAAGGCGGCTTCGCCACGCCGAACATCGGCCTGCTGACCGACATCATCTGCTGCCCGGGCGGTGACTACTGCTCGCTGGCCAACGCCAAGTCGATCCCGATCGCCGAATCCATCCAGCGCCGTTTCGACGACCTGGACTACCTGTTCGACATCGGTGAAATCGACCTGAACATCTCTGGCTGCATGAACGCCTGCGGCCACCACCACGTGGGCCACATCGGCATCCTCGGCGTGGACAAGAAGGGTGAGGAGTTCTACCAGGTGTCGCTGGGCGGCAACGCCGCGCGTGGCGCGAGCCTGGGCAAGATCCTCGGCCCGTCCTTCGCCCAGGATGACATGGCCGATGTGATCGAGAAGCTGATCGCCGTGTATGTCGAGCAACGCACCGAGGAAGAGCGTTTCATCGACACCTACCAGCGTATCGGCATCGACCCCTTCAAGGAACGCGTCTATGCAGCGAATCATTAAGAACAACCAGATCGTCGACGAAACCTGGCACTTGTTGCCCAAGGAAACGTCCTTTGACGAGCTGACCAACTGCGACGACTACATCGTCCCGCTGCAACTGTGGCGTGACCACGCCCATGTGCTCAAGGCGCGCGACGGCGGCCTGGGCATCTGGCTGGACAGCGACGAAGAAGCCGAAGAAATCGGCGAAGACGTGCATCACTTCCAGGTCATCGCGCTGAACTTCCCGGCCTTCACCGACGGGCGCAACTACTCCAATGCGCGCTTGCTGCGTGACCGCTACAAGTTCAAGGGCGAGCTGCGCGCCATTGGCGACGTGCTGCGCGACCAGCTGTTCTTCATGGCCCGCTGCGGTTTCGATGCATTCGCCATCCGTGCCGACAAGGACCCGGAAGACGCACTGCAAAGCCTGAAGGACTTTTCGGTGACCTACCAGGCCGCCACCGACGAGCCGCTGCCGCTGTTCCGCCGCCGCTGATCGTCACCTGCAATGCCTGACGGCCCGCCTCCATGGCGGGCCGTTTCGTTTCCTGCCCCCTGACGCAGTCACAACTTGGCCACCGATTCTTGACTGTGAATCAAATGACCTTGGCCCTGCCCTGCCTTAATCCGGCGCACCGAAACCCGCACACTGCACCTATACCCAATGAGATCGACGTTGAGCGACCAGGCTCAATGCTATTCCCCACTCACCAGGAGCAGATTCATGAGCATTCCCTCTTTCGGCCTCGGCACCTTCCGCCTCACCGGCCAGGCCGTCATCGATTCGGTCAAGTCGGCCCTGGCGCTGGGCTACCGGGTGATCGACACCGCGCAAATCTACAAGAACGAAGCTGACGTTGGCCAAGCGATTGCCGAAAGCGGCGTGCCACGCAGCGAGCTGTTCATCACCACCAAGATCTGGGTGGACAACTACGCCGCCGACACGCTCATCCCCAGCCTGCGCGACAGCCTGAGCAAACTGCGTACCGACTATGTCGACCTGCTGCTGATCCACTGGCCAGCGCCGGGCAACGGGGTGGAACTGCGCGAATACATGACCGCACTGGCCGAAGCGAAGAAACTGGGCCTGACACGCCAGATCGGTGTGTCCAATTTCAACATCGAGCTGACCCGCCAGGCCATCGAGGTGGTCGGCAAAGGCGAAATCGCTACCAACCAGATCGAACTCAGCCCTTACCTGCAAAACGGCAAGCTGACCGCGTTCCTAAAGGAACAGGGCATCACCGTCACCTCTTACATGACCCTGGCCTACGGCAAGGTGCTGAAGGATCCGGTACTGGCCGAGATTGCCGCGAAGCACAAGGCTACTGTCGCCCAAGTGGCCCTGGCCTGGGCCTTGCGGTTGGGCTATGCGGTCATCCCGTCGTCGACCAAGCGTGAAAACCTGGCCAGCAACCTGCTTGCCCGAGACCTGAAGCTGGACGCAGACGACATGGCACGCATCGCCACGCTCGAACGCAATGGCCGCGAAGTCAGCCCAGACGGCCTGGCACCGGCCTGGGACTGACCGGGGTACGCCCTTGTGCAGGGGTTACACAAGGGCAGCACCTGGGCACTACACCTCAGTACTGTTTCACGCACCGCAATTATGAAGTGCCCGGCACATCCATTCTCTGTCCAGGCAGCGGCAGCTAACCTGCTACAAGCCAAACGACTCGAGGAGTACACCGATGTCCCGCCCACCCCTTCCACCCTTCACCCGCGAAAGTGCCATCGAAAAAGTCCGGCTGGCCGAAGATGGCTGGAACGGCCGCGACCCGGCCAAGGTTGCGCTCGCCTACACCCCGGACACGGTGTGGCGCAACCGCGTCGAGTTCCCCCGTGGCCGTGCCGAGATCGAAGCGTTTCTGACCCGTAAATGGCACCACGAACTGGAATACCGCCTGATCAAGGAACTGTGGGCCTTCACCGGCAACCGCATTGCCGTGCGCTACGCCTACGAATACCACGACGACAGCGGCCAATGGTTCCGCGCCTACGGCAACGAGAACTGGGAGTTTGCCGACGACGGACTGATGCAGAACCGTCATTCGAGCATCAACGAACACCCCATCAGCGAAGCCGAGCGCAAGTTCCACTGGCCGCTGGGCCGGCGCCCGGATGATCACCCCGGGCTCAGCGAGCTGGGGCTCTGATCAACCCAGTGGCAGCGTGACCTTGGCTTGCAAACCGCCATCGAGGCGGTTGCTCAGTGTCAGGCTGCCACCTTGTTCCAGCACGATGGCCCGTGCGGCGGGCAGGCCCAGCCCCACACCGCCCGTGTCGCGGTTACGTGAGCCTTCAATACGGTAAAACGGCACGAATACCTGCTCCTGCAGGTCTGGCGCGATGCCCGGCCCGCGATCCTGCACGGTAGTCTCTATCTGCCTGGCGGTTACTGCCAAGACCACCGTGGGTTCGCAACCGTACTTCGCGGCATTGTCGATCAGGTTGACCAGCACCCGCTTGATGCCCACGGGCCGCCCGGTGTAAACACAGCGGCGCGGCCCGCTGAGGCGAACCTCCACGCCCGCATCCTTGAAGTCGTCCACCACGGTCAGCAGCAGCTCGCCCAGGTCGAACACGGTGGTCGGTTCAAGCCGCGCGTCATCACGGAAAAACGCCAGCGCGGCATCGACCATGGCCTGCATCTCGTCAACGTCCTGAAACAACTTGGCCTGGGGCTGAGCCAGCACCGTTCAGACTTTGGCCAGACCTTCGGGGTCTGGGGCATCGCCAATGGCCCCATCATCGAGCTGCCACTGCTGGGTACGCACAACGTGCGCGACGCTACCGGCAAGGTGTTGAGCATGGCCGTGGACCCGTTCGGCGATAACAGCGATACGGTTGCCACCCTCACGACCGTGGCCACTGCCGGGCACATCGTGAATGGGCGCGCCGCCGCCCTGCCGTTGACCGATCTGCTGCATACCTGGCCCGACTACTACCTGGCAATGCGCGACTACACCGCCCAGCAGCGCAGCAACCTGGTGGCAGAGGGCAAGGCAGGCAAACCTGGAACGTGGCAAGCCCATTGCCCGGAGGCAACCGGCCATGAATGATGCCCAGGCGGCCATGCTGCTGCTCCGGCGCCTGGAAGGTGCCGCCCGGCAACCCGTGTTGCTGCATGAACTGGAGGCGCGGCTATCGGCTGATGGCCGTAACCTGGTCCTTAGCCGGTATCGGGAGCGCTACAGCGCCGAAGGCAAGCCCTACCGATGCGAGGCTCACCGCAGCATATCGATTGCGGCATTGCTGCGCTGGATGGCCAGGCACGAACGCTAAAAGGCTTACCGCCGCCCGATTGGCCTTGATATCGCGCAGCACCCCTGCCAAGCCGTGTACAGTACTCCTACAACAACGCCCGATAAGGAGCCCGGCCCATGACCGTGACGCTGTCCCCCGTGCAGATCGACTGCGCTTTCGATTCCGGCAACATTCAGGTGCTGGACGCCAGCAACCCGGCCCAGGTGCACCTGGCCATCCGTCCCGACACCCACAGCGGCCACTACCAGTGGTTCCACTTCAAGGTCAGTGGGCTGACCCCGGGCCAGGTTCATCGCTTCAGCCTCGACAACGCATCGGGCTCCTCGTACAAAAATGCCTGGAGCGGCTACAACGCAGTGGCCAGCTATGACCAGAACACCTGGTTCCGCGTACCCAGTCAGTTCGACGGCACGGCGCTGTCGTTCGAAGTGAAAGCAGAGCAGGAGCAGATCTGGTTCGCCTACTTCGAGCCCTACCCGCGCGCCCGTCACAACCAGCTGATCGAACGTGCTCGCCAGTTGCCAGGGGTCGAGTTGCTGGCCAGCGGCCGAAGCGTACAGGGCCGCGACATTCCGCTGCTGCGCGCCGGCGATGGCGCCTTCGGCAAGCGCAAGCTGTGGCTGATTGCCCAACAGCACCCGGGCGAGCACATGGCCGAATGGTTCATGGAAGGGGTAATCGATCGCCTGCAGGCCAACGATGCAGTGATCCAGCAGTTGCTGGCCAAGGCAGACCTGTACCTGATCCCCAACATGAACCCGGACGGCGCCTTCCTCGGCCACCTGCGCACCAACTTCAAGGGCAAGGACCTCAACCGCGCCTGGCAGGACGCCAGCGTCGAGCTGACCCCGGAGGTGTTCTTTGCCCAGGCGCAGATGAAGCAGTACGGGGTGGATGCCTTTATCGATGTACACGGCGATGAAGAGATCCCCCACGTATTCACCGCCGCCTGCGAGGGCAACCCGGGCTACTCGCCACGCCTGGCAACGCTGGAGGAGCAGTTCCGCAGCACCTTGTGCAGCCTGACCCGGGACTTCCAGACCGTGCATGGCTATACCCGTGACGAGCCAGGGCAGGCCAATACCACGCTGGCATGCAACGCGGTGGGCATGGCGCATGACTGCCTGTCACTTACCCTGGAGATGCCGTTCAAGGACCATGATGACGCGCCCGATGCGGTTACCGGGTGGTCGGGGGCGCGGTCGAAGGCACTCGCCGGGGCGGTGCTGGAGACATTGGCGAAGATGGTGGGCGATTTGCGCTAACGGGCAGACTGACGCCACATCCTGTGGGAGCGGGCTTGCCCGCGAAGAATACGACGCGGTGTATGGCACCGGCTTCGCCGCTGTTCGCGGGCGAGCCCGCTCCCACAGTGATCGCGCAAACCCTCAAAACCGTTGCCGCAACAGAAAACCGCGTCAGGCTCAGTCAGAACTGCACATCCAGTATCACACTGTCGGAATAGGTCGCCGCTGGCGGCGTAGCCTGGTCCGTGTAGACCTTGGCGTTATAGTTGAACACCTGGCTCCCAGTGCCGGTACCCGCCCCTGGATTCACGTCCGCATCGGCACTGGCACGTCGCGCCGCCCCTGACGATCCCCAGCGCACCGTCCCTGCACTCTTGAAAATGTCGTAGGCCAGGTAATTGTTGGCCGATGACTTCATTCGCCGCCGCCCACCGGACACGTTCTGCCCGTCATCCAGCCCCACCGTGTAACTGCTGCCCTTGGTGCACGACACGTTGATACCCTGGCTTACCGTACCGAACCCCGACACCACCGGCGCACTGCTGAAGCTGATGTTGGGGGTGGTGATCTGACAATCGTTGGTCACCGTCAGGCTCACTGTCATGGGTTTGGAATCGCTACCTTGGTCATACCCTATGCATAAACCGCCAAGGCCAATCCCATCGCAGTACTTCCAGGTCCACTCGACATTGAGGGTTTCCTGATAAAGCCCCGCTGCAACATTAGCGCCGGTCTGAGTGCGCATGTAGATCGGAACAGCCTTGGGCGTACCGTTGAGCAAGCCCAGCAAATCGAGGATGCCGGTGGTCCTGAATTCGAAGGGCGTGCCACGGGCGATCGGATAGGTGGTGGTGGCGTCGGCATACAGCGTGTAGGGGATGACATCGCCGGTTGGCCCTACCAGGCCGCTGGTGGTGGAAGTGATCTTTATCACAAAGGAGTCGGTGTTACTGAGCACGCTGAGCACCGAGCCGTTGCACTGCAACCCCGAGTTGGCGCTGGACGCCGACTGTGACGTGCCGCGCACCTGGGTCGAGTTAAGCGCACCAAACGCCGCTGGCAAGGTGGCCACTGACGTGCACTTGGCCCAGGACGAGCCCGCCAACAACAGCATGGCGCCCGCCCACAACCCTCCCCAGCCGGCCTTCATTTACACACCAACGGGCCAATCAAGGGGACCGAGCCCTGTGCTTGCGGCAAGTCGAATTCCACCTCGCAATGCCCGCCCCCTTCGATCTCTACCTGCAAGCGGTTGTGCGGCGACAGGTTCTCCAGATAGACCAGGCCGTCCCAGCCCACCACCGCCTGGCCGCCACTTTGCTCGTGGGTAACGCGGCTGCCCAACTTGAGTACCTGCTGGTTTGCGTCCACCAGCTCAACGCTGGCCGCCATCACGCGCTTGAGCGGGAACTCCAGCAAGTAGCCGCTGCCCCGGCGTACCGCCACGCGCTGTTCTACGTCCGATGCGAGGACATCCGGCGGCAGGTTCATGGGGTCGATTTCGTACTTGCCCCGGTAGTAACCGCTGCTGTACGGCACCAGCAAGTGCCCCTTGGCATCGGTGCGGCCGACTTCCTGGTTTTCGTAGCGCACCGGTACATCGGCATACCCCGCCGTGCTGACCACCACAAAGGCGTCGTCGATGCGGTTGGCGGCAAACAGCCCGGCGTCCATCCACACCAGCGAGCCACTGGCGTCGGCCCAGCGGGTCATTCCGCCGCTGCTGCCATACACACCAGCCTGCAGCTGCACCGACTGCAGGCGCCAGGTGACGTCGGCCTGGCGGTAGGCATCGCGATCACTGCCTGCGGCATACCCCAGGTTGTAACCAACACCGCCACCTACCGGCACCGCACGGCTGTAGTTGACCCGTTGCAGGCGCTCGCCTTCCTTGCTGCGCTCCATGCCCAGCGCCAGGGTGCCATGCAGGTCGAACGGGATTACCAACTGCGCCTGCACCGCCCACTGGCTGTCGCCCACCTCGCGGTTGGCCGACAGGTACACACTGCTGCTGCCCCACAGCGGCCTGCTGTAACTCAGGTTGATCAACCGGGTACGCGTGCCATCACCGGCGCGCACATCGAAGTAACCGGCGCCGACGCTGCCATACTCGTTCAGGTTGAGGCTGAGGGTGACCTGCTCGCTGCTTTTACTCAGTTGCATGTCCGGGGCATCGACCCGGGTCAGGTCGGCATAGTCCCCATGGCGTTGCAGGCGCTGGTAGCTGAAGCCAATGCGCTGGCTGTTGTACTGATAACCCAAGGCGACCTGGTGGCCCTTGTCACCGTCAAACCGGCTTTGCGCCAACGCGGCGTTAAGCACGCCGAAGGTGCCCAGCCGCATGTTGCCGCCCAGGCCACCCAATGCCAGCGACTCAGCGGTTTCGGCGTGGGTTTCCAGGGTGAAGCTGTCGCTGACGCCGTAACGCAAGCTGGCCGACGCAACGCCTGGGCCGTATGCGAAATCGCGTACGGCGTAATCACGGCGCAAACTGCCTGCGGCCACCGAATAATCCGACAGGCCTTTCTGCAGCAGGCTACTGGTTACATAGAACGGCAAGGTGGTCGACACCTGCCGGCCCAGCGCATCGGTAGTAACGACCACCGCCTCCCCCGCGCCATTGATGAAGGGCACGTTGGTCAAGGTGTAAGGGCCTGGCTGTAGCTCGGTAGTGCTGGATTTGTAGCCGTTGATGAACAGGTCCAGCGACGTTGGTACTGCCGCCTCCCCTGCGAACGCTGGCAACGGGTAAGTGACCAGGTCGGGGCGCGCACCAAAGTCACGTGACAACTGCAAGCCGCCCACGCGTACCGAACTGCTCCAGGGCAAGGCGTCGGTCACGAAATCACCCGCCTCATACGTCAGCAGACGCTGCTCGTCGGTGAAGCGCCAGGTGGTGTCGTAGCGCATGAAGCCTTGCCGCGTGGCGTCCGCCTGTACGCCATTGAACGACTGGCGCCACTGCCCGGTGCTGGAAAAGGTGCCCCAGCTGTCGAACAGGCGCAGCTCGTTCCAGGCAGCCAGGTAGGTGCCGCCGTCGTCGGTGTCATTCAGGTACAGGTCATAGTTGAACAAGGCGCCGAAGCTGCTGCGGGCATCGCTGGCCGGGTACAGGTTGCGGTCGCCCAGCTGCTGGTCTGGCAGCCAGGCTGGCGGCACCTGCAGCAGCAGGCGTTGATTCTGGCTGTCGTAGTCGGTATGCAACCCCACGATGCGCTCCAGGGCCACTTCGCCCTGAGGGTTGCCCGGCAGCGAGATGCCCGCCGCGCGCAATACCTCGCTGTCCAGGTACAACTGCCCGGCCCGCTGCTGCACCGGCACCAGTTCAGCCCTGGGCATCTGGTTCACCAGCAGGTCGAGGTACAGCGTGGCATCGGCGATGGCGGACATCTCCGTGGGCGGCGGGGGCAGGCCGTCGGCCAGCGCCAGCCCAGGGCTGACCACGGCCAGCCCCAGGCACCAGCGGTGCGTCATCGCCGTCAGCCACTTCACACACGGTTTCCAACCATTGCCGGGTCCTCCCTGGCCCATGCACTGCATTCAGTTGCTGGCTCATTGGCCTTGGCGGATGGCGTCCGCCGAGCCTTGGCCGTTGACCCGCCCCTTGAGCACGCTGGTGCTGCCGGGCGCCACGGGTGCCGGCCAACGCATGCTGGCACCTGGCAGTACATAGCCCAGCAAGCCCTCGGCCAACGGTTTGCTCTGGCTGCCTTGCTGCACCACCACATCGGTCAGGCGCGCATGCACCGGGCCCGTGTTACGCAGCTCAACGTAGGGTTTGCCCTGCACGGTCACGGGGCGCCAGCTGAGCTGCGGCTTGCCCACACCCTCGACATTACGCTTGCCCTCGGGGTCGGCCTTGCCCCACAGCCCCTCGCCGTAGACGAACAAAGGCACCGAGTAACGCATCTGCAGGCGGATGGCCGCTGTTGCGCCAGGCTCGGCCTTTTCGACAGGGAGGGCGGACGGGATTTCGTCGATGATGATGCGGTAGGCCTGCTCCTGGCCGGCTGGCGAGGGGCCGGTGCGGGTCGGCGGATCAGCTGCTTTTGCCCCGGCGCAATGTTGGCCACCGGCGGGCTGCCTATGATTTCGCGCTGCGCCTGGAACTGCTCCTGGTAATCACCCTGGCGCCAGGCAAACACGCGCACCTGCAAGTTGGCCGGCGCAGTGCCACGGTTTTCCAGCCACAGGGCACCGGCCTTCTGGTCGGCTTCCAGCACCGGGTCGATCGGCCAGATCAGCACCGACGTCGCCGCCCCTGCCGGCAAGCTTGCCAGCCACAACAATCCGATCAATCCATGCGCCCACTTCGCGCCTTCCCGCATGCAGCTCTCCTTAGACACTTGTCGTTGCTGGCGCTGGCGTCTACCAGGTCACCGTCACTTGCACCACATCGGTGTAGGTCCCTGCCGGCAGGGTGCCGGTCAGCTGGACCCGCCCGTACACCGGCAGCTTGATCGCCGTCGGGTCGGAATAGCTCACGGCCACGCTCTGGCCGATCCCCAGGCTCTGGCTGAAGGCCGCGTCCCGGTACAACTGGTAGGCCAGCAATTGTGCCCCGCTCGCACGCTTGAGGTTGCGTGTGCCGCTGGCACTGTTCTGCCCCCCGTCAAGGCTCATGCTCATGGCCACGCCTGGCGTGCACTGGAACGTCACCGTGCTGCCGCCCAGCGAAGTGCTGAGTGTGCTGGTGGACAACGCTGACTGCGTGCCGTAGTCCAGCGCCCCGTAGTTGGTGACGCCGCCCATCACCAGGCAGCCGGCAACGATTTGAGCCGTCACCGTGAAGGTGCTGGTGGTCACCGCACTCAGCGGGGTGGCCAGCAACAGGCCGGTACCGGTCAGGCCCCACGTCAACCAGCGGCGCATGGCTCAGAACGACAGCTCAACCGAAATAGTGTCGGTGTAGGTCCCGGGTGGCAAACCGGCCTTGCCCACCGCCCTGCCGTAAAGATTGACCGTCTGGGCCGCGCCGGTGCTGGTTGGTAACGTGATGGTGCCGTCGATCGCCAGCAAGTTCGAAGCACCGGAGTCGGTATAAAGGTCGTAGGGCACAAAATTGCCAGCGCCATCGGCAAGCGCCCGCGTCCCCCCGCTCGACTGGCCATCATGCAGGCCGGCGCGCACCTTGATCACAGGGATCGCACCCGCCGAGCACAGAATGCTCATGGCACCGCCACCACTCCTCTGTACCTGAGCATTGGCGCTGGTGAACAAGGCATCCACGGTGCCGAAGTTCAGCGCGCCGAAATTCAGCCCTGATGTCGCCGTACCGCCATTGACCTGGCATGCGGCAATCAGGGTCAACGTCGAGGTAATGCTCCCGGTCACCGTGGCGGCCTGTGCCGGAGAGGCCAGCGCCAGGCCGAGGCCTGCAAGCATGCAGCATGAAAGGTTCGTTCGCATCGGAGTCTCCTTGCGTAGTTACCAGTCCAGGGTCACTCTCAGGGTGTCGCGGTACAGCCCGGCCGGCAGCGCGCGGGGTTGCGCCACTACCACACCGTAGATGGGAATCGGGATCTGCCGGGCGCTGTTGATGGTGAAAGCGCGTGCCTGGCCGATGACGTAGCGGCTATTGCCGCCCGGGTCGACCGCCAGTTGATAAGGGATCAGTTCACGGCCGTTGCTCAGGCGGCGAATACCATCATCGCCATTCAGGCCACCATTGATCCGTACGTTGAAGGCCCGAACCTCGGGTGTGCAGCTGATCTGCAGGCTGCCCTCGCCGCTCGCTTCGTCAACCCGGCTACGCAGCGGCTGGTCCCAGTTCGGGCCGCGCTCGCCAAAGTCCAGTACACCCGGGTTGCCAAGCACGGCCGGTTGCGTTTCGTTGCTGCTGATCTGGCAGGCCGCGCTGATGACCAGCCTCGCCTGGATGAAGCCGGTGGTGCTGCCATGCGCCGTGCTACCGGGTACCAGCAGTGGCCCCAGGGTGAGCAACAGGATCGAAGTGCGCTTCATGGCATCGCGTCCTTGTGCATGGTGATATCCCTACCAGGTGACCGTGACTTTGAGCAGGTCGGCGTACAGCCCTGCATCCGGCACCCAGGCCAGTTTGTCGACACGCGCATACAGCGGCAGCTCGACCGAGCCACTGCTTGGCACCCGCGCCGACTGGGCCACGCCAACCTCCAAGGGGTCGCGCCAGGCAGCATCGCGGTACAAGCGATAAGGTATGGGCCGGGCCGTGCGGTCGTCGCTGGCCAGGTAACGCAGTTCGCCAACGCCGCCATGCTGGCCGCCGTCGACGCGCACTTGATAAGGGGTGCCCGGGTTGCACTCCAGGCGCGGCGGGCGCTGGCTCAGCAGAACCCCGCTCAAAGGCGCGCCAGGGCCGTCCAGACGCGCCGTCGCACCCAGGTCGATCCGCCCCAGCGCCTGGGCTCCCGCATCGCGTGCCTGGGTCACCAGCATGCAGCCACGCTGCACCAGTACCCGCACTTCCACGAGAAAATCCGCTGCCACGGTACTGCCGCTGAACAACAGGCCCAACAGCACGGCCACCAAGCGCTCCGTCACCTTATTATCCTTGTCGTTACGTCCTGAATTGAGCGTAGCAGCGAGGCAGCGCGACCGTGGTGGCATCAAGCCATTTTTTTGTATTAGCGATAAAGCGATACCGCCCCGTCAAAAAAAACCAGCACCGCGTAGAACCCCTCGCTACCCAATGCCTCCAATGGCCAGAGGCCGGTAAAACTGCTGATATTCTGTTAGGGTGACACACCTTATCCTGTGCCATACAGGGACGGACAAGACAGGAGCGTTTTCACTGATGACTGCAGACAACACGCTGGAAGAAGCCATGGAACGCTGTGCCCGGGAACCGATCCACGTGCCGAGCAGCATCCAGCCCCACGGTTTCTTGCTGGTGCTGGATGCCACCGACCTGTGCGTGCTGCAGGCCAGTGAAAATGTCGAACAGTGGCTGGGTTTGCCGGCCCGGGAACTGATCGGTTGCCAATTCACCCACCTGGTCGGCGACGGTTTTGACCTACGCGCGCAGCTCGCGCGCATACCCGACGATGAAATCTTCCCTTTTCACATAGGCGACGTGCGCTTGCGCCAAGGCGCGCCGTTCAGCACCCCGTTGCACCTGCTGGTGCACTGTCACGACGACGTGCTGGTGGCCGAGCTCGAACCCCCACGCCTGCCACCGGACCTGGTCGGGCAAGGCGACTACTACCCACTGGTGCGCAGCTTCGTTGGCAGCCTTCAGCTGGCCAGCAGCCTTGAAGACCTGCTGCAGCAAACGGTGCTGCAACTCAAGCGCATCACCGGTTTTGGCCGGGTCAAGGCGTACCGTTTCGATGCCGATGGCAACGGCCAGGTGCTGGCCGAGGTGGCCGACCCGGGCTACCCCCGTTACCTGGGCCTATGCTTCCCGGCTGCAGACATCCCGCGCCAGGCGCGCGAGCTGTACCGGATGAACCGCATACGCGTGATCGAAGATGCCAACTACCAACCCTCGCCCCTGCACCCGGCCACCAACCCGCGTACCGGCAAGGCACTGGACATGAGTTTTGCCACGCTGCGCAGCGTGTCACCGGTGCACCTGCAATACATGCGCAACATGGGCACGCTGGCGTCGATGTCGTTGTCGATCGTGGTCGACGGTGAACTGTGGGGGCTGGTGTCCTGCCACCATGAGCAGCCGCGCGCAGTGGACCTGCGTACCCGCACGGCCAGCGAGCTGCTGGCCAGCGTGCTGTCGCTGCAGATCGAGTCCCGCGAGGCGCATGCCAGCACACGCAAGCTGCTGGCGCTGCGCCAACACATCGTGCGCATGATCTCGTCCATGGCCGACCATGACAGCGTCAGCGACGGCCTGCGCGACCTGCCCCATGTGCTACTGGCCTTTGCCGATGCGCAGGGTGCCGCCGTGATCTCGGCCGAACGCTGCGACCTGATCGGCAAGACCCCGCCCGAAGCCCAGGTGACCGCGCTGGTACACTGGCTTGGCCAGCGCGGTGCAGACACCGTGTTCCACAGTGACAACCTGCGCCGTGACATCACCGACCTGCCCGAGCTGGCCGCCCATGCGGGCGGTGTGCTGGCGGTGGCCATCTCGCAGATCCACTCGCACTACCTGCTGTGGTTTCGCCCCGAGCAGGTGCGCACAGTGAACTGGGCTGGCCAGCCGACCAAGCAGGCCGGGCCGCAGGGCAACCTCGACCCGCGGCACAGTTTCGAACGCTGGCAGGAAGAACTGCGCGACTACTGCGAGCCCTGGGACCCGCTGGTGATCGAGGGCGTGATGGAGTTGCGCAGCGCGGTGCTGGGCATTGTGTTGCGCAAGGCCGAAGAGCTGGCGCAACTGGCAGGCGAGCTGCGCCGTTCGAACAAAGAGCTTGAAGCATTTTCATACAGCGTGTCCCACGACCTGCGCGCCCCCTTGCGGCACATTGCCGGCTACACCGAACTGCTCGGCGAAATCGAAGGCCTGGGTCTGAGCGAACGCGGCAAGCGCTACCTTCAGCATATCGGAGAAGCAGCGCACTTCGCCGGCAGCCTGGTGGACAACCTGCTCAACTTCTCGCAAATGGGCCGCTCGGCCTTGCGCCTGTCCGACGTCGACCTCAACACGCTGGTCGATGCGATTCGCAGCGAGCTGGCACCGGATTACGAAGGCCGCGCAATCGTTTGGGACATTGCTGAACTGCCCAAGGTGATCGGCGATCCGGCATTCATCAACATGGCCTTGCACAACCTGATCGCCAATGCCATCAAGTACACGCGTGGCCGTAACCCCGCGCACATTGGCATCCGCGCGGTACAGCACCCTGACGAAACCGAAATCATCATCGTCGATAATGGCGTAGGCTTCGACATGGCCTACGCCAACAAGCTGTTCGGGGTGTTCCAGCGCCTGCACCGCATGGAGGACTTCGAAGGCACCGGGATTGGCCTGGCCAGCGTACGTCGTATCATCGAGCGCCATGACGGCCGGGTCTGGGCCACTGGCCAGATCGACCAAGGTGCCAGTTTCCACTTCACCCTGCCGCACCACCCCGCATCCACCTGAGGCACCACTATCACCATGCTCAAACCCATCCTGCTGGTCGAAGACAACCCAAGGGACCTGGAGCTGACGCTGCTGGCCCTGGAGCGCAGCCAGTTGGCCAACGAAGTCATCGTGCTGCGCGACGGCGCCGATGCCCTGGACTATCTGCTGCGCCGCAATGCCTATGCCGATCGCGATGACGGCAACCCTGCCGTGCTGCTACTGGACCTGAAACTGCCGAAGATCGATGGCCTGGAAGTGCTCAAGGCAGTACGTGCCACACCCGAACTGCGCAGCATCCCCACCGTCATGCTGACCTCCTCACGGGAGGAGCCCGACCTGCTGCGCGCCTACGAGTTGGGGGTGAACGCGTACGTGGTCAAACCGGTGGAGTTCAAGGAATTCGTCGCCGCCATCTCCGACCTCGGGGTATTCTGGGCAGTGCTCAACGAACCGCCACCCGGCTCACTGCGGCTAAACCGTCGCGGTAGCAACTGAGGCCTCCGCAACGATGCAGCAAACGCCGTTGAAAATACTGATGGTCGAAGACAGCGCGATGGACGCCGAGCTGACCCTGATGCGCCTGGAGCGCAGCGGGCTGAATGTGCAGCACCGGCTGGTGTTCGACCATGCGGGTGTCGAACACGCCCTGCGTGAGGCCCACTATGACCTGATCCTGTGCGACTGCGTGCTGCCAGGCTCGTCCGGCACCGAGGTGCTGGCCATCGCCCAGCGCCTGGCGCCAGACATACCGTTCATTTTCCTGTCCGGCATCTATGGCGAAGAGCACGCGGTGGAAATGATCCGCCTCGGCGCCACCAACTACGTGCTGAAAAAAAACCTGCCGCTGCTGCCCAAGGCCGTGCGCCGGGCCCTGACCGAGGTGCAGGAACGCCAGCGACGGCGCCGCGCCGAAGAGGCACTGGCAGATGTCGAAGCCCGTGCCCGCATCGCTATCGACGCCGCCGGCATGGGCACCTGGGACCTGCGCCCGCAAGAAGGCTTGCTGCTGTGGGACGACCGCTGCAAGACGTTGTTCGGCCTGCCCACCAGCACCGAAATGAGCCTTGACGTGTTCTACGCCGGCATCTACCCCGACGACCTGCCACTGGTGCGCGAGGCGGTGGAGCACGCCATGCGCCCGGAAAGCGGCGGCCACTACCGGGTCGAGTTCCGTATTGCCCAACCCAACGGGCTGGAGCCACGCTGGTTGCTTAGCAGCGGCCAGTGCCAGTTCGTCAACGACCAGTGCGTGCGTTTTTCCGGCGTACTGCAGGACATCCACACCCAGCGCCTGGCCACCCAGGCGCTGCGCCAGCTCAACGAGATGCTGGGCGAGCGGGTGGAACGCCGCACCCGAGAACGCGACCGCGCCTGGGAGCTGTCGCAGGACCTGCTGGCCGTGCTCAACAAAGACCTGACCCCAGTCGCACTCAACCCCGCCTGGGAAGCCAGCCTGGGCTTCTCCCGCGAGCGTCTGAGCCAGTCCTCCTTGCTGCACCTGCTGCCCGAGCACGACCAAGAACTGTTGCTTACCGAGCTGGCCGCCCTCGCCCACGGCCGCACCAGTGCCCGCTTCGTCGGGCGCATCCAGCACGCCGGTGGGCAGCAGCGCTGGCTCTCGTGGGTAGTGGTGCCCGAAGACACCTTGCTGTACGTGGTGGCGCGCGACATTACCAGCGAGCGCGAAGCCGCCCTTGGCCTGGCAGAAGCCAACACGCGCCTGCGCGAGCAGATCAACGAGCGCGAACGCATCGAGGCGGCGCTGCAACAGATGCAGCGGCTGGAAGCGGTCGGCCAGCTGACCGCAGGCGTGGCCCACGACTTCAACAACCTGCTGACGGTCATCCTCACCGGCGCCAGCTTTCTCGAGCGCGACCTGGCCAAGGCCAACCTGGACAAAGCCCGCGCGCGCCTCACCCACATCCGCGAAGCCGGCGAGCGTGGCGCCAAGCTGACCTCACAGCTGCTGGCGTTTTCCCGCCGTCAGCGCCTGGAACCCGTGCCGCTGAACCTCAATCGCACCCTGGCCGGCCTGCAAGAACTGTTAAGCCGCACCTTGGGCGGTAACGTCTCGGTACGCCTGGACCTGGACCCGGCCCTGTGGCAGGCCCTGACCGACCCTACCCAGACCGAAATGATCATCCTCAACCTGGCGATCAATGCCCGCGATGCCATGCCCGATGGCGGCCAACTGACCCTGACCACTCGCAACACCCGCATCGATACCCGCCCGCAGCGCCCCGAAGACCCGGAGCCTGGGGAGTATGTGATGCTGAGCATCCGCGATACCGGCTGTGGCATGAGCGAAGACGTGCTGGCCAAGGTGTTCGAGCCGTTCTTTACCACCAAGGACATCGGCAAGGGCTCCGGTCTTGGCCTGGCCCAGGTGTTCGGCTTTGCCAAACAGTCCGGGGGCGGCGTGCGCATCGACACCGTACCTGGCCGTGGCACGCAAGTGGCGGTGTATCTGCCGGCGGTCAAGGAGCAGGCCATGAGCGAACCGGCCGTACCGCTGCTCAGGCAGTCGGTCAGCGACAGTGGCTGCAACCGTACGGTACTGCTGGTGGATGATGACCACCTGGTGCGCGACATGCTGGGCGACGTGTTGCGCCAGTACGGCTACCAGGTGCGCCAGGCGCACAGCGGCGAACAGGCCCTGGCCCTGCTGGATGGGGAAATCGACCTGCTGCTTACCGACTTCGCCATGCCCGAGTTCAACGGCGCGCAGTTGGCGCTGGCGGCCCGTGACCGCTACCCGCACCTGCCGGTGGTGTTTCTAACTGGCTATGCGGAGTTGCAAGGGCTGGATTTACCGGGCAGCGTGGTGATCCAGAAACCCGTGCAGGCGGATGAACTGGCCAGGGTGCTGAATGAAATGCTGGGGATTGCAGGTTAGTTGAGAGCGGCACACGGCCGCTCTACAAACATCGCGCAAAAACGACAAAAACGACAAAACCCAGCGCTCATTTTCCTAAGCACCGGGTGATATACGTTTGAATCTGGAAAATGGCAGGGGCGGCTGGATTCGAACCAACGCATGGCAGGATCAAAACCTGCTGCCTTACCGCTTGGCGACGCCCCTGTATCGGATGCAGCGTTTGCTGCTCTGACAATTCCAACTGAGTGACAACTGGGTTGTTGTCTTGGAATGCGCGGCACTTTAACAACAAAGTTTTGATCTGTGAAGCCCCTGATGAAAAAAAATTGCCAGAAAACAGCGAGTTAGTCATATTCCCCCACGCTGATGCCAGACCTATCGCATGAAGCGATCATTGCCGGCCACTTTCTGTATTGGCCAAAATGGCCGCCCTCGGGCAAGCTGCACGCTGCCCCGCCATCGCCCAAGGAGCTGTGCATTTGTCTGCCTGGATCCCCGCCCCACTTCGCCAGCTTGGCCAACGCCTGCGTGGCGCCGAAGCCAACCACAGTGAACTGCTCGACTGGTTCGAGGACAAAGCCCGCAGCCGGGGTTACCAGCTGAGTGATGGCCAGCGACGGGTGATCCAGTGCATGGCCACACAACTGGCACAGCTCGAACAGGGGCAGCCACGCAGCCTTTACCTGTACGGGTCGGTGGGACGCGGCAAGAGCTGGCTGCTCGATGGCTTTTTCCAGGCGGTGCCGGTGGACGCCAAACTGCGCCTGCACTTTCATGACTTCTTTGCCCGCCTGCACCAGGGCATGCACCGCCACCGGGCATTGGACGATGCACTGGGTGCCACACTCGATGACCTGGTGGGCGATTGCCGGGTGCTGTGCTTCGATGAGTTCCATGTGCATGACATTGGCGATGCGATGCTGCTCACCCGGTTGTTCAACGCCTTGTTCGCCCGTGGCGTGTTCCTGCTGGTGACCTCCAACTACGCCCCTGAAGGCTTGCTGCCCAACCCGCTGTACCACGAGCGTTTCCTGCCCGTGATCCGCCTGATCAACAGCGCCATGGAAGTGCTGGAGGTAGGCGGCGATATGGATTTTCGCAGCCTGCCGGCCAACCGCGAGCACCAGCGTTTCACCCAGGGCCATTATGTGTGGCCAGGCGATGCCGCGCAGCGCCTGGCGCTGAACGTGCCCCGCGAACAGCCGGTGATGCTGGAGGTGAACAAGCGCCCCTTACGCGCACTGGCCATCGAGGGCCGGCGGGTGGTGCTCGGGTTTGACGACTTGTGCGAAAAGGCCACGGCGGTGATCGACTACCTGGTGCTGGCGCAGCAGTACGATGAGTGGATCATTGATGGGCTGGATAACCTGGCGGAATGTTCGCTGGCAGCCCAGCAGCGCTTCGTGAACCTGGTGGATGTGCTGTATGACCAGGACCGCCAAGTGACGGTGATTGGCAAGCGACCGCTGGAAGAGAGCCTGGGCGGGCCGCTTGCCGACCTGATGCGAACCCGCAGCCGGTTGGGGCAACTGCACCAGGTAGCCCTTTAGATCGACATTGCCTGAAACGGCCTTTTCGCGGGTAAACCCGCGAAGAGGCCAGAACCGTCAGCTCATCAACACGCCCTGGGCAGATCCGCCAGCACCGCCTCGATCTCCCCCAGCACCGCAGGGTCATCCAGGGTCGAGGGCGGCACATACTCCTGCCCATCGGCAATCTTGCGCAGCACCGCCCGCAAGATCTTCCCCGAACGCGTTTTAGGCAAACGCTTCACCCGCCGAACCCGGTTGAAACAGGCCAGCGGGCCGATTGCCTCGCGCACGCTGCCCACCAGGTCCACCAGCAACTGCGCCTCGCTGATGCCCTCGCCGTCCTTGAGCACAACGAGCGCCAGCGGCACCTGCCCCTTGATCTCGTCGTGCACGCCAATCACCGCGCACTCGGCCACCGCCGGGTGACAGGCCACCAGGTCCTCCATTTCGCCGGTGGAAAGCCGGTGCCCGGACACGTTGATCACGTCATCCGTGCGCCCCATGATGTAGACAAAGCCATCATCGTCCAGGTAGCCGCCATCGCCTGTGTGGTAGTAACCCGGATAGGTGCGCAGGTAGGCCTGCAAGTAACGCTCGTGGTCGCCCCATAGCGTCTGGCTGCACCCGGGCGGCAACGGCAGCGCAATGACAATCGAGCCTTGCTGATCAGGCCCCAGCAAGTGGCCTTCGTCATCCACGACACGCACATGGTAGCCCGGTACCGCCCGGTTGCTTGAGCCCGGCCTGGCCGCGCTGCCTTCCAGCCCGACGCAGGGCGCAGTGACCGGCCAGCCGGTTTCGGTCTGCCACCAATGGTCGTGCACCGGCTTGCCACTGACCCGCTCCAGCCATTCATGGGTGCTTGAGTCGAGCTTCTCACCCGCCAGGAACAGCTGGCGCAGCGAGCTGAGGTCGTGCTTGCGGATCAGCTCGCCCTCCGGGTCTTCCTTGCGGATGGCACGCATGGCGGTGGGCGCACAGAACAGCGCATTGACGTTGTATTGCTCCACCACCCGCCAGTAGGCCGAGGCGTCCGGGGTGCGAATTGGCTTACCTTCGTAGAACACCGTGGTGCAGCCGCTCATCAGCGGCCCGTAAACGATCAGCGAATGGCCGACCACCCAGCCCACGTCGGAAATGCCCCACCACACATCGCCGGCCTGCATGCCATAGATATGGCGCATGGCATAGCACAGCGCCACAGCATTACCGCCGTTTTCCCGGACGATACCCTTGGGTTTGCCGGTGGTACCCGAGGTGTACATGATGTAAAGCGGATCACCGGCATCCAGTTCGACCGGGGCGACCGGCGTGGCGCCGGCCAGTGCCGCCTGCCAGTCCAGGTCGCGGCCTGGCTGCAGTTCAGCTTGCGCCTGCGGCCGTTGCAGCACCAGCACATTGCGCGGCTGGTGCCGGGCCAGTTGCAGGGCACGGTCGACCAGCGGCTTGTAAGCAATCACCCGGTCGAACTCCAGCCCGCAGGATGCCGTGAGCAACAGCGTCGGCCGGGCGTCATCGATGCGCAGGGCCAGCTCGTTGGCGGCAAAGCCACCGAACACCACCGAGTGCACCGCACCAATGCGCGCGCAGGCCAGCATGGCCATGGCCGCCTGCGGCACCATGGGCATGTAGATGATCACACCATCGCCCTTGTTGACCCCCAACTGGCGCAGCAAGCCGGCCAGGCGCGCCACTTCGTCGCGCAACTGGTTGTAGGTGTAAGCCTGCTGCACGCCCGTCACCGGCGAGTCGTAAATCAGTGCCAGCTGCTCGCCACGACCCTGCTCGATCTGGTGATCGAGGGCCAGGTAGCAGCTGTTCAGGCGGCCATCGGCGAACCAGCGGTGGGTACCGTCGGCGTTGTCTTGCAGGTTAAGGGCAGGCTTGCGGTGCCAGGCCAGGTGCGCGGCCTGTTCCGCCCAAAATGCGGCAGGGTCGGAAATGGAATGGGCGTAGCTGTGCTGATAGCTCATAGCGAAAGGAACCCGGTACTTGTTGTTATTGAAGGGCGAACCTTGAGTATGGACCGCTACAACAGCGCCGCCATGGGACTAAAGTCACAACCGACCTGCAAATTTGCAGACAACGCAAAAGCGCCCCTAACGGTGCAAAGCCTCTAGAATAGGCCACCCCTCAGCCACCGAGCAGCCCATGGATATCGAACAGGCCCGAACCTTTCTGGAAATCGTGCGTTGCGGCAGCCTGGTCGCCGCTGCCGAGCGCCTGTTCGTGTCACAGACGGCCATTACCGCCCGGGTGCAGCGCCTGGAGCAGCAATTGGGCTGCCAGCTGTTCGTGCGCAGCCGCAACGGTGCCAGCCTGACCAGCGACGGCGAGGCCTTTGTCAGTTATGCCAACCAGCTGGTGCAAACCTGGGAAGCAGCGCGGCGCGACCTGCCGCTGCCTGAAGGCTGCCAGCAGGTGCTGCATGTGGGGGCAGAAGTCAGCCTGGGTAACCCGATGTTGCTTGACTGGGTCACTGCCCTGCACCGTGAACTGCCCAGCCACGCCATACGCAGCGAAGTGAGCGACGGCGAGTCGCTGCTGCGCAAGGTCGAGATGGGCCTGCTGGACGCTGCACTGGTGTACCAGCCGACCTACGGGCCGGGTTTGCAGGTGGAACAGTTGATGGAAGAAAAACTGATCCGCGTGCGCCGCGTCGACCAACCCGAACCGTACATCTACATCGACTGGGGCGAGGCCTTCCGCCGCCGGCACGATGCCGCCCTGCCCGATTGCGCGCGCCCGGCGTTAAGCTTCAACCTCGGCCCGTTGGCTTTGCAGTTCATTCTCGACCAAGGTGGCAGCGGTTACTTTCGCACGCGTGTGGTGCAGGCATACCTGGACAGCGGTGTGTTCGAGCGGGTACCACAGGCGCCAGAGTTCACTTACCCAACCTTCCTGGTGTATCCACGCGAACACGACAGCGAAGCCCTTCAACAGGCCTTCGCTATCTTGCGCCGACTTGTAGCTGCAGGCGCCAGCGACTGGTCACAGCGCTGGGACCCGGTTATCTGACGCCTCGGCTTTGCTGAGCAAATGGCGCTTGAGGCCGGCAATCAGGTCAGTCTGGGTAATCACCCCCACCAGCTGGTCGGCGTCGAGCACCGGCAGGCAGTGCAAGCCCTGTTCGCACAACAGTGGCAGCAGGTGCTCCAACGGGTGCTGACTGCTGACACTCACCACCCGCCGGCTCATCACCTGCTCCATGCGCACCGCCTTGCGGCCAAACAGCCCGCGCCAGCTGAAACGGCCGCGCTGCATCGCCGGGCCAACCAGGTCGCTGAGGCTGACGATGCCCACCAGTTTGCCGTGCTGTAACACCGGCAGGGTTTTCAGGTGGTAGCTGGCGAGCATTTTCCAGGCCTGTTCAAGGGTGGTGTCGGGCGTGGCGAACTGCACGTCGCGGGACATCACCGAGGCCGCCGTAATACCGCCGAGACTGCGCTGCAGGGCGTGTTGCTCGGTGGCGAGGATGATGCGCTCCAGCTCGTCACGGGTGACGTCGACGAACTCGCCCAGCTGTTCCAGGGCCTGGTCCAGGTCTTCACTGCGGATGCCCACCCGCTCGCCGGGCAGCGGGTCATGGGTGTGGTGCAGGTCTTTGCGCGGCACCGCGCCTTTCGGGTAGCGCACGCCCGTCAAGCGGTTGTAGACAATCGCCACCGCCACCAGGATCAACGCATTGAGCAGCACCGGCTCCAGCAGGTGGTCGCCCATGGCGTTCAGCCCTGAGTCAGCCAGCACGGCGCTCACCGCCACCCCGCCACCCGGTGGGTGCAGGCAGCGCAGCAGGCACATCACCAGCAGCGAGATGCCCAGGGCGGCAGCGGCCACCCACAGCTCGGGGCCGAAGCCTTCACGCATGGCCAGGCCGACCGCGCCCGCCAGGGCATAGCTGCCCAGCACCGGCCAGGGTTGGGCCAGTGGGCCGGAATGCACGGCGAACACCAGCACAGCCGAGGCGGCCAGCGGGCCAAGCAGGTGCAGGGCGATACCGGGGCCATAGGCGATGCTGGTCAGCCAGCCGGCGAGGAACAGGCCGAGCAACGCACCGATAGCGGCACGCAGCCATTCTTTTGGGGGAATATTCAGGGGCGCCGGCAACAGCCGCTGCAGACGACTTTCGGAACGCGAGGCAGGCATTTGAGTAGTCGGAATCTTTGGTTTTTCTGATTAAAAAGAAAGCCCAGCCGAGGTGGCCTGGGCCTCGTATTGCGCGTGCAATACCACAAGGGGCTCCGTCCGTGGAGAGATGGAAAGCGCAGGGTTTCGTGAACGGGATTTTGCCGGGAGGGGGGAGATTGGGCTAATTCAAAAAAATGCGGCTGTACTGCAATTTTTTTGCAGTACTGATCATCCTCAAGCCCGCTCCCACAGGGGATCTCGGCCCCGGCATTATCGGGCCTTGCGCGGCAGGTCGATATTGACGCGAAGCCCACCCAGCGGGCTCTCCAGCAAGGCCAGCCGCCCACCCCAGGCCTCGACGATATCGCGCACGATGCCCAGCCCCAGGCCGTGCCCGTCCACCTGCTCGTCCAGCCGCGAACCGCGCTCCAGCACCTGCTGCCGCTGGCCCTCGGGAATCCCCGGGCCGTCATCATCGACCCATACCTGATAGCCCTCGGCGTTCGGCTCAATGCCAAGGCGCACTTCGCTGTCGGCCCACTTGCAGGCGTTGTCCAGCAGGTTGCCCAGCAACTCCAGGAAGTCCTCACGGTCCCATGGCAACAGCAAACCGGGGGGCACATCGCTGGCCAGCAGCAGCCCTTCCCCATGGATCATGCCCAACGTGCTCAGCAACCCCGGCAGTTCGGCATCGCAATCGAATTGCGCACCGGGCAAGGCATCACCCGCCAACCGCGCGCGATTCAGTTCGCGCGCCAACCGCTGCTGAATCTGCTCCAGCTGCTCACGCATCTGCGCCCGCACCTCGGGCAAGTCCTTCAGGCGCTCGCTGGACGCCAGGCTCAGCAGCACCGCCAACGGCGTCTTCAGTGCATGCCCCAGGTTACCCAAAGCATTGCGCGAACGGCGCAGGCTGTCTTCGGTATGGCTGAGCAAGTGGTTGATCTGCCCCACCAACGGGGCCAGCTCGCTGGGCACCTCGGCATCCAGTTGTGACCGCTGGCCTTGCTGCAGTTGGGCGATCTGCTGGCGCGCCCGTTCCAACGGCCGCAGCGAACGCGTTACGGTCATGCGCTGCAGCACCAACACCAGAATCAGTGCCACCAGGCCCATGCCAAGGCCGATCTGCTGCATGCGCCGAAAGCCCTCACGCACCGGCGAGTAATCCTGCGCGACGCTGATGGAGATGTCTTGGCCCAGGCGCCGGTAGTCAGCGCGCAGGGCTAGCAGTTGCTGCCCTTCCGGGCCGAGTTCATGGCTGTCGGAAAGGCCTGGCGCAGCTGGCTTGGGCATGTCCAGGTCCCACAGCGAGCGTGAGCGCCAGGTGCCTTTGTCGAAATCGATACGGAAGTAATAACCGGAAAAAGGCCGCTGATACGCCGCCGAGATGCGGCGCTCATCCAGCTGCAGGCCGGATGGCCCGCGCACCAGCGCCACCAGCAGGTTCTCGCTTTCCTTGCGCAGGCCGTTTTCCAGGTAACGCTGCAGGCCGGCTTCGAACAACCACAAGGTCAGTTGCGCCAGGACCACGCCGACGACCACCAGCACCGCGACCAGGCCAAGGCTCAAACGCGCCTGGATCGACTTCACCCGGTGCTCCCCGCGTAGATATAGCCTTGCCCGCGCCGGGTCTCGATCACGCTGCGGCCCAGCTTGCGGCGCAAGTGGTTGACGTGTACTTCCAGCACGTTCGAATCCCGCTCGGTTTCACCGTCGTAGAGGTGCTCGGCCAGGTGGCTCTTGGACAGGATCTGCTGCGGGTGCAGCATGAAGTAGCGCAGCAGGCGGAACTCGGCGGCGGTCAGCTGCACATCCACGCCATCACGGCTCACGCACTGGCGGCTTTCATCCAGGTGCAGGCCGGCAGCTTCCAGTGTTGGCTGATTGGCCAGACCACGCGCACGGCGCAGCAGCGACTGGATGCGCAGTTGCAACTCCTCCGGGTGGAACGGTTTGCTCAGGTAGTCATCAGCCCCGGCTTTCAGTCCTTCGATACGCTCGGCCCACGAGCCACGGGCGGTAAGGATCAGCACCGGCGTGGCCAGGCCGGCGGCACGCCACTGGGCCAGCACGTCCAGGCCCGGCAAGCCCGGCAGGCCAAGGTCGAGGATGATCAGGTCGTAGGGCTCGCTCTGGCCCTGGTACACCGCATCGCGGCCGTCAGCCAGCCAGTCCACGGCATAACCCTGGCGCTGCAGGCCGGTGGTCAGCTCGTCGGCCAGCGGTACATTGTCCTCGACAAGCAACAGGCGCATTCAGTCGTCTTCCTCGTCTTTGAGCAAGGCGCCGGTGCTGGCATCGAGCTTGATCTCGCGCACCACACCGTCCGCCGTCAGCAGTTCGACTTCATATTCGTAGCGATCGTCGTCCTCTTCCAGCTCGGCCTCCAGCAAACGCGCCCCGGGGTAACGCCCCAGGGCGGTTTCCAGCAACTGTTCGAGCGGCAGGATGACGCCCTTCTGGCGCAGCTTCAGGGCTTCGTCCTGGTCAAGGTCGCGGGCGGCGGCCAGCGAACACACGGCCAGCAGCGCCAGCGCGAGGTAGCGCGCTGGCCGCGGTAAGTGAATCATCAGTTGTCCCGCTCGTCCTTCAGCACTTCACCGGTCTTGGCGTCCAGCGCCACGTCCCATTCTACGTTCTGCGTGTCACGCAATTCGACCTTGTAGATGTAGCGGCCGTACTCGTCTTCCAGCTCCGAATCGGTGACAGTGGCGCCCGGGTGCTTGGCCACGGCGGTGGCTTTCAGCTCGTCGAGCGACTTAATGGTCTTGGCGTTGACCAGTTTGACCACTTCGTCAGGCTGTACGTCCTTGGCGAAGGCGGCATTGGCGCCCAGGACAAGGGCGGCGGCGGTGAACAGGGCAGTCAAGGTTTTCATCGTTCTTCTCTCCTGAGAACTGTGCAAGTTGTCTACGGGGTTAAGATTAACCACCGGTCCTTAATTCAACCTGAAAACAGCTGGCGCCATGATAGCGCAGGTCAAGACCACACCACCGGGCGGTTGCATGAACACCTGCAAGCCTTGTAGCGGGCATGCTGGTAGACTGCGAGCATTATTGATTCGCACAGAGTTATGACAGCGTGGAAATCTTCAAGGATTCCACAGTGGATTCCCGCCGAAAACCGAGCGATACCACAGACAGCCATGACGCCCTAAATACGGCGTCATTGGCGTATCGTCTCGTACCATGCTGTACCTTCCCAATCCCAAAAACGTAGTACATCATCCAGTACATCCAACACACAGCGAGAGGCAATGTACTAGTGGCGCTCACGGACACCGCGGCCAGGCAGGCCAAGCCCCGGGAAAAGGGCTACACCCTTGCGGACTCGCTCGGGCTCACGCTGTACATCGCCGAAACCGGCGTAAAGAGCTGGCATTTCAGGTTCACCTGGCTTGGAAAGCAGGCCAGGATTTCCCTTGGGACCTACCCAGAGATCGGTTTGAAGGAGGCACGTGCGCGAAGGGACGAGGCGCGCGAAGAGGTTGCGCAGGGAGTAGACCCACGCGAATCAAGGAGGATGAAGAAGACAGAGCGCCTTGGCGCCCAGGAGAGGACATTCCGCCGCGTCTACGACGAGTGGCTGGAATTTAGGAAGGGAAGCCTGACCGAATCGACGGTCAAGGTAATTTCTAACGCGATGGAACTGGATGTACTGCCCGCCTTCGGCATGCGTCAGATCGACTTGATCAAGCGGTCCGATGTGATCACGCTGATTCGCCGCATTGAGCGCCGCGGGTCGGTGACCACCGCCGTCAAGACCAGGCAGTGGATGGGCCAGGTTTTTCGGTATGCGATCGCCACCGGCATGATCGAGAACAACCCCACGGCGGAAATGCACACTGTCACCGAGAAGATGGCGCCGCACAGAAACCGACCGTTCCTCGACTTTTCGGAGATGCCGGCCATCATCAAGGCCATCGAGGAAAGCCAGTCAGGCCTGCAACTGCAGTGCGCCACCAAACTGCTGATCCTCACCGCCTGCCGGCCGGCTGAGGTGCGCAAGGCCGAGTGGTCGGAGGTCGACCTCGACACAGCGACCTGGTCGATACCAGCCGCCAAGATGAAGATGCGCCGCGACCATGTGGTACCGCTGTCGCGCCAAGCCGTGGAAATACTGCGCTCCATGCTGCCTATCTCAGGCGGGATGAAGTATGTGTTCCCAAACCGGTCTGACGCGGTTCGGCCGATCGGCATCAACTACGCCGTGAACCTGCTGGACCGCTGTGGATACACAGGCCGCCAGTCGCCTCACGGGTTCCGACACCTGTTTTCCACGGAGATGAACAGCCGTGGCTACAACAAGGACTGGATCGAACGCCAGCTGGCCCACGCCGACAGCAGCGCCATCCGTGACGTGTACAACCACGCCACATATATAGAGCAGCGCCGCGACATGATGCAGGCCTGGGCTGATATGGTGCTGCCGCAAAAAGGCTAAGGCATGGCCTTCCCGCCCCCCTTTATCACCTGGTGACCAAGATGGTTATCTGGCTCGTACTTGCCGAACAGGCCTATAGCCCAGGCCTCCTCGTGCTCCATCAGAGCCCAGTAACGAGACGCCTCGGACAGCCCCAGCATGTCGACCAGGTTCTCGGCGCTGACCTCTCGCCGACGATGGGCGGCATAGGCCATCTCATCGAGCACGGCAGCGCGGCCGTCCGGATCGGTGATCAGGGCGAACTGGTCGTTCAGCTCATCCAGCCAGGCCTGCGGTATCCCGGCCATCATTCTGCCCTGCACCACCAGGACTGCGCATACAGCACGCCGTCGACCTCCTCGATGCCGTTGATGTTTATGCCGAGTTGAGCCATGCCGTTGACCTTGGCGTCGTGCAGCCGGGGGATGATGTCGGGCCCCGGCGACGGGCTGAACACCCACGCCTGGGTCGAAACCCGGCCCAGCGGCTCACTATGATGGCCACCGATGTGGATGTCGGCCCGCAGGGGCTGGATCTTCCTGAGCTGATCGGAAGGGATGGCCACACCATTCACGCGGCGGCGAACGAGGAGAAAGTACATGCTGCACCAATACTGTATATCGATACAGTATCGTATATGCGGAATCCGCAGCGGGCAATCGCCGGCCAGCGGATCAGTGGAGAGGCGGCACATCCTTGCCGCGCATCGTGGCAATCACCCGAAGCTGGTAATCGGAGACCACCTGAAACAGCGACTCGGCCAGCAGGCGCAGGCGCTCGACCTCCGCCGCCGGCGCACCTCGATCCTGCGCCTGGTGATACTCCCGCATGGCGTCGACAGCCTGCTGAATCAGCGGCTCGCCGGCCTCGACCATTCCAATGAAGGTACGCTTGTCCACTGCCCTACCCCTATCACTTGATCAGGGCATTATAGGACGCTTCGCAGGCCTGGCCCGCTATTCGGGCTTGGTCATAAGCTTTCGCCAACTCTCCCGCTCGAGCATCAGCCCGTGTGAGCAGGTCGGAGAGCACCATGGCGGCGCGGGTGGCTGTCTCGCCTCTGGCGACAGCGGCGGTATCCGAGCCGGTGCAACTGACGGTGGCGGCGAGCTGGGTGGCGTCACTGCGCAGCCGCTGGCCAGCAGCATCGGCGTCAGCAGCGCCAACATCAGCAATCGTTCTTTCTTCCTGGGCATGGGCTCTCGCCTCCTCCTGCGCCTCGGCGCGTCGCTGTTCTTCCTGTCTGGCACCGCGCTCGCCGATTACCTCAGCTAGGCGATCACCACTGTCTCGCTGTGCTGACGCCTGGCCAGCAACAGCACGCTCCACCGACCGGCCATGCTGGTAGGCGCCCCAGTAGGACGTCACCACAAGGACCAAGGCTGCGGCCTTGACCCAGCCATTCACGCCGCCATCTCCCCACCGCAGGCGCTGAACATCGCCAGAAGCTGATCTTGTGGCTTGGCCTCGACCGCCCGCTCCGCTTCGTAGATGCCCAACAGCGCGGCCAGCTTGTGCTCGCGCTGGCCATAGCCAGCACCGGGCAGGCTGGCCCAGATCGGGGCGGCCTTGACTATCGCTTCGGCAATGCGACCGGCCTTGATGAGCGGCAGCGCGCCGCACTCCGTCAGCAACTTGATCGCAGCCAGGTCCTGGGCCTCGGGAATGAAACGGCCCTTGAACCCGTAATTCTTCACGATGGCGTCCCAAGTGCCGGCGAGGAACTGGTACCGGCCGGCAGCAGAACTGTAGATGCTGTACTTGGGCAGCCACACCTTCACCCTCGGGTGCCTCCCGTAATCGCTGAACAGTTTGCCACCCACTAGGACGTTGTACCCGTCGTCGCTGGCCTTGATAGTCGAAGTGCCTTCGGACCAAGCCAGCATGTCCAAGAAGGCAATCACGTTTACGCCGCCGGCAACTGCGGCAGAAATTCGGGACATGGTTTTCTCCAGGCAAAAAGAAGCCCGCGCTAGGCGGGCGTGGGTTGATTACGGGGTGCGTCAGGCGACAGGCGCTTCAGGCTCAGGCGCCGGATCGGCCGGGTCTGCGACAGTAATGGCTACCGTGGCGGTGTAGTCCTTCAGCACCTGTGCAACACAGACCTGGGCGGCCGGAAACTGGGTCAGGATCTCGCGCGCGCGAGCGTCAGCCTCTCCCTGGGTGGCGTAGCGGGTTTTGTTGGCAACTTCGTAGTCATTGCTCAGGTTGATGGCGACAAATGGCATGGGTTTTCTCCAGACAAAAAGAAGCCCGCGCTCAGCGGGCATAGATTGGTTTGTAGCATTCAGGTTTTGGGGTGTTGCTGCTTGACCTTCTGCAAGGTCGTGTAGAAAGGCTCAGCCTTGGGCATGAGCCCCTGATCCATGGCGTGCCAGAGCATGTCCAGCTGTTCCTCGATGGGCGGGTACCCGTCCCGGCGCGCCAGGTCATAACTGATCTCAGGCGTGTAGGACTCAAACTCGCCGTCTATGTACTTGAAGCGCCCCTGCGGCGCCGTGCCAAGGTGCAGCACGCCGCCCATGGCGTGGTCATTCAAGTGCAGGCGCTGGGAAGTGCCTGACTGAATAACCACATTCTGCTGATCCGTAACAAAGTACGAGACGACCTCATACGGATCGCCCTCATCCAAGGTCAATCTGCTCATCGTTTGCATACCACCGCAAGAATCGAGGCGCCGTTAGTGTTACCGGCGTGGTTTGAGGAAAGGGTGTAGGTGTGCGTGCCAGGCCCCGGGTAATCCATCACACCGCGACTTGCTAGCGTTGAGTTCTGGGGCCGCTCCGTCCAGAGCAGAACGCCGTTACGGGTCATGCTGATATCCGACTGATAGGTTTGCGTCAAAGACCCCTGCAGGAACACCGGATAGTTGCCATCGAGCGTTACAGTGACGCTGACCGTGTTGGACCCTGCGAAAGCGCCTACCGGGATCGTCACCGCATTACCCCGGATGCGCAGCGTGTCCACCTCCGCCTCACCAATCTTCACGGTGGTGATGGCACCGTTCGTGATCTTGGCGTTACCGATACTTGCGTCCCGGATATACGCATCACTGATGAACGTCTGGTTGCCGACCACGGCAAACGGGCTTGAAACTGCATCGCCAGAAGGGTTGAGAATCGCAAACCTGTTTGCCAGGATCGCGAACGTCGATTGCACCGCGCCTTTGGAGTTGTCGATGCTCAGGCCAAACCCGGCCACATGGCGGATGCCATTGGCGGTAATCTGAACCTTGACCACTTCCGAGGCGTTCGCCACGCCATTGAGCTGGTTGAGCGTCGTGCTGACTCGCTGTACAGATGCAGTCGTCTCCCCCAAGGTCGACTGCGTGGTCTGGATTTGCTCGCTGAGCGCCGAATCGGCGTTGGTCCGTGCCGTGATCTCGTTCTGGATCGCTGACTGGGCGCTGCCGACCGATGCAGACAACACATCGATTCGCTGCGTCTCGGCAGAGAGCTTTTCACCCTGCTGGTTGACGGTGCTGGTCACGCTACTGACAGCGTTCGCCGTGGCGGCTTCGGCCTCCGATACCCGGCGCGCCACGATATTGCACCACAGCGCCCGGCCGCTGCCGTCCGAAGGTTCCAGGCGGGTCACGAACCGTGCCGATACGGCGCCGGCCGGGGCGGTGATCCGACCGGCATAGGCTTTGAAAGAACCAAGCCCGGACACCACCGCAAAGGCGTCCAAGTAGCTGATGGCCGCGCCGGCTTTGTCGAAGAACTGCATTTGCATCCGGGCCATCTGCCCGCTGGTCATGTAGCCCGCGAAGATATCGGCCGACAGGTCGAACTGCTCGCCGCCCTTGGTCAACACGTTGCGCTCAAGGCCGCAGAAGCTGTTGCCATAGAACGCAATCGCTTTGCTGGCCGAGGGATGCGCCGAAACCCCGACAATCACTGGTCCAGCCGTCCAAGGATCTGAAACTCCGTCTTCGAACGCCCCCCGCAAAATGAGGTTATCTGGCTGCTGCCCCATGGAGGCCTTGATCTGGGTGATCAAGGCCGCCTGGCTCGTCAGCGTGGTGCCTTGCTGCGAGACCGTGGAGCCTAGCGTCTGCAATGCAGAGGCATCCGCCTTCAGCGCCACTTGCGACAACGCAGACTGGGCAGCGGCTGCCGCATCCGTGGCCACCTTGTCCGTCACCGCCTGCCAGGTCGTGCCGCTCCACCGCTTCGGCGTGTTGGCGTTGCCGGTGGTGTCGATCCACAAGTTCTGAGCCAGCCGATCCGCCACAGCCGGCGCGGTGGATTGATATAACACCTTGCCCTTGGCGCCAGCAGCATCGGCAGCCGCCTGGGCGGCCTGTTGCGCCGTAGTGACGTTGCCGTTGGTAGTGGTGAGGCTGTTTTCAAGGCTCGTGGTCTTGCTCGACACGCTGACCAAGTCCGCGCCCTGCTGGGTCACCTTGGAACTGAGGGAGTCAACCGCTGCTGATGTTGCCGCCTGCTGCAGCGCCACTACCTGCCCGTTGTCTCGCCAGCCGCTCGCTCGGGTCCCCGCCTCCACCTGGTATTGGTCCGCCTCAATGAACCCGTCGCTGACATTGGCCCCACCGTAGACGACCACGGACGGGTACACAGCATCGGTGGCAGCATCCACCGTGAATGTATGGGTCAGGCGAACCCATGCGTCGCTGGCATCAGTCCTGGTCGAGCCCCAAGAAGTGGTGTTCGAACCTGAGGCATTGACGCCATAGACTTGCAGCAGAATGCGCAGCCCTGGGGTGCCGCGCATGTAGACAGAAGCCGTGTAAGTCTTGCCAGGCGTAACCTTGAATCGCCGTGTCGACTTCACATAGACCCTGGCCCAGAGGCTGGGGCCCAGCCCCGTGACGTCAAGCCTCTGAGCTCGCCCAGGCGCTATCGTCGACGGCACCAAGCTCGGTGCTCTGGTCCCGCCAGTACCGTCGTACCACCACTCGTCTGCCACCCCTGAGGTTGTGCTCTCCTTCTCGAAAGATGAGTTGTAAACCAGGTTCTCGCCGCCCACGTCACCAAGGCTGTTGTCCAGCTGAGTCAGTTGGTTCGATGCGCTGGTAATCCCGGCTTCGTTCGCGCTGACGCGGCCGGTAAGGGCTGAGGTAGCCTGCGCGTTGGCGGCGGTGTCAGCTTTCACCTGAGTCAACGAAGCATCGATTCGGGTGATTGCCTGGCCGTCTGCGGTGATCTGCTGCCCCTGTTGCGTAACGGTGTTGGTCAGCGCCTGAAGCGAGGAGGCCTCGGCTTTTGTCGCGACCTGGGACAACGCGGACTGAGCAGCAGCTGCAGCATCGGTCGCTACCTTGTCAGTAACCGCGACCCAGGCACTTCCGCTCCAGCGTTTCGGGGTGTTGGCATTACCTGTGGTGTCAATCCAAAGGTTTTGCGCCAAGCGGTCTGCGGTGACGGGCACAGCCGACTGCACGATCACCTTGCCCTTGCTGCCCGCCAGATCGGAGGCCGCCTGAGCTGCCTGCTGAGCCGCGGCAACATTTCCGTTTGTGCTCGTCAGCCCCGACTGCAGGTTCGTGATCAAAGACGACTGCGATGCAAGTCCTTGCTCATTCTGCGTGACGCGGGATGTCAACGCGCTTGTAGCAGAGGCATTGCTGTCGATTTGCACCTGTTCGGTGACGTCCTCGATGATGAAGTAGTCGACCGAGACCTTGCCACCAACGGCATCATAGCCAGTGATCAGCATTGGGGAGATCCAGGCAGTCCCCGTCTTCATGCGTTTCGGGTCAGTGATCGTTCCCGCGCCGGCGGCCCCGCTCTCTGCACCAATCGTATGCCCTTTGACGTAGATCGTGGCCTCCACCCACGTACCTACCGGCAAGGTTACGGCCGACATGAGCACGTAGTGAGACCCTGCATGCGTATTGGCGCCACTTGCGCTGATACGGGTTGCCCCGTCTTCGGCAAAAGCGTCGAGCCCCATGTAGGTCCTGGCGGCCCCTGCACCTTGGGACAGTTGCTGGACTCTTCCGGACAGCTTGTAGAGACGATCTGGCTCGAACCTGACCTTCCGAGACGACGCCACCCAGCAGTTCAAGTTACCTGAGCCACTGTCGAGCGTCATGGTGGCGCCGCTCACGTTCCCGGCAGTTTTCTCGTACGTGATAGTCGTACCGGGGTTCGTCACCGTACGGACCCAGCTGTCGGTTGCCATGTCACTGAAGACTGACTGGTAGACCTTCTCCGAATTGCTCAGCACTCGGCCCAGACTGGCGCTGATGTTGGTGAGTGACTGCCCCTGGGCTGCCAGGTTTGTGCCCTGCTGAGTGACTGTGTTGGTCAGCGCAGCTACGGTTGAAGCGTCAGCCTTGGTTTGAACCTGATTCAAGGCACTGCTGGCTGCAGCCGCCGCGTCAGTTGCGACCTTGTCGGAAACGGCCTCCCAGACCGTACCCGTCCAGCGCTTGGGCGTGTTCGCATTTCCGGTCGTATCGATCCATAGGTTTTGAGCCAACCGATCAGCCACCGACGGCGCGGCAGACTGAACCAGCACCTTACCCTTGCCACCAGCCAGCGCCGAGGCATCCTGCGCCGCCTGCTGGGCGGCAGTGACGTTCTGATTGGTCGTAGTGAGGCTCGCCTGGAGCGCAGTCAGCGACTGGCCTTGGGCTGTGGAGGTTCCTTCTACATTGGTCACACGGTTTGTCAGCGTCTGGACTGCGCTCGCATCGGCCTTGGTTGCAACCTGATTGAGCGCCGATTGGGCAGCAGCAGCCGCATCCGTGGCGACTTTGTCCGTCACTGCGACCCACGCCGAGCCGTTCCAACGCTTGGGCGTGTTGGCGTTTGCCGTGGTATCGATCCAAAGGTTCTGGGTCAGTCGATCCGCCACGGCCGGCGCAGTCGACTGGTACAACACCTTGCCCTTGGCCCCGGCTGCATCGGACGCAGCTTGTGCAGCCTGCTGCGCCGTCGTGACGTTGCCGTTGGTAGTTGCCAGGCTGTTTTCCAGGCTGGTGGTCTTGCTCGACACACTGGTCAGGTCGGCGCCCTGCTGGGTCACCTTGGCGTTCAGCGCTTCCACCGCTGTCGCGGTCGACGCCTGATTGCCACTGTTGACCTGGCCGTTGTCGCGCCACCCGGTGGCCAGCGCGCCTTCCTCGATCTGGTACTGGTCGCCCTCGATAAAGCCGGCAGACGCCGACGCGCCGCCATACACCACAAACGCCGGGTAGATTTGCGCGGTATTGGCATCAGCGGTGAACGTGACCGATAGGCGGGCCCACGTGTCGCTGGCATCAACACGAACTCCGGCCCACGAATTGCTGCTGACGCCATCGGCGCTGACGCCATACACCTGCGGCAGAATACGTAGGCCGGCCGTGCCGCGCATGTACACCGAAGCGGTGTACGTCTTGCCAGGCACCACCTTGAACCGGCGGTTGGCCCGGCCATAAACCCGCGCCCAGCTGCTCGAAGTCAGTCCTGCCACGTCAAGGCGCTGAGCAAAACCCGGGGCCAGGGTGGAGCCAACCAGCGAAGGCGCCCGGCTAACCGGAGCGCTCGAACTGTCATACCACCAGCCATCGGCAACCAGCGGTGTGGTGGGGTCCGGCGTGTCGAATGACGGGTTGTAGACCAGGTTCTCGCCGCCCACCAACGGCAAGGCCGCATTGATTTTGGTCAGCGACTGCCCCTGCGCGCTGAGGTCCTGGCCGTGCTGGTTGACCTCATTGCTCAGGGCCTGGACGGTCGAGGCCTCGGCCTTCTTGGATACGCTGTCGGTCAGCGAGACGATGGCCGAACTCTGCGAGCTTAGCTGCTGATCCTGAGCCACGTCCTTTTGCTCGGTGGCCGTTACTCGGCTGGTCACCTGTTGCAGGGCCTGTGAACTGGCCTTGCCGTCGATACTGGTCTGCATCCCATCCATGCGGGTGGCCTGGGACGACAGTTTGCCCTCGGCCTCACTGACCCGGGTGGCCACGTTGTTGACCACGGTGGCATCGGCCTTCAAGGCGACCTGAGACAGCGCCGACTGGGCGGCGGCCGCCGCATCGGAAGCCGCCTTGTCCGTGACCGCCACCCAGGTGGTACCGTTCCAGCGCTTCGGCGTGTTGGCGTTGCCCGTGGTATCAATCCACAGGTTCTGCGCCAAACGGTCAGCAACGGCCGGGGCCGCTGCCTGGATGATCACCTTGCCCTTGCCACCCGCCAGCGTGTTTGCCGCATCTGCGGCCTGCTGGGCAGCGGTCACGTTCTGGTTGGTTGCCGTCAGCCCTGACTGCAACCCGCCGATCTGCGACGCCTGGGCCGTGCTCTTGCCGTCCAGCGTGGACACGTCGGTTTCGACCTTCGACACACGCGAAGCCGTGCCGGCCGCCGTGACAATAGCCTGGCCAACGTCGGTCCAGTAGGTCGCGTCCGGCGGCGGGGTGTTCTTCGGTACAGCCTTCAGCGCCTGATACAGCTTGCCATCAGATCCCAGCACGCCCTGGTTGGTGGTGTAGGTTTTATCTTTGTTGTACGGCAGCGAGCCGGCCAGCGCGGACACATTGTTTATTTGCTGCTGCAGGTCGGCTTTGGCAGCGTCGACCTCTCCATCCACAACGGCGATCTGCTGCTCGAGGGCAGATTTAGCGTTCGCGACATTCTGGTTTGTAGCAGCAATCTGCTGCTCCAGATTGCCCTTGGTGGTACTGAGGGCATCGTTGACCTCGCTGATCTGCTGAGCCAGCTCGGTCTTGGCGGTACCCACTCGCTCGTTCACCGACCCAGGGCCGTTGCCATCGATAAGGTCGATCTTCTCGGTGAGTTGCTGGCCAAGGTGGCTTTCGAGGATCTCGCCAGCGATCTGCTCAAGGATTGGCCCCGCATCGGCGCTGGCCGCACCGGTTACGTAGGTACCCTCGACAGGGTAGAACGGTCCAATGTTGCCAGACCGATCTACTAGGCGCGCCCAGAAGTAAAACCGCTGGCCAGCACGCAGGCCCTGCATGACGTATTCATTTTGCGGGTACGCCAAGTCAGCCAGCTTGGTAGCCAAGCTCAAGTCTGTACCCTCGCTGTACCACAGTTCGGTACGCTGCGTGTCATCGGCACCGGTCGGGAAGCCCCACTTGATGCCGATTCCGAATAGAAGGCTTTCTGCTTCGAGGAAGGTGACAGATGGCGGCGAGCCCTCCTTTCCTGTGAGCTGGGTAAGGACAGAACTCGTCCACATCGATGTAATGTCGAATGCGCTAACCGCTCGCACCCTCGCCAGATAAGCACCAGCGTAGATACCGACTACGTCCACAGACGCTGCCCCAGTGCGCTGCACGCTTACCCAGTTGCCATTGTCCTTGCGCCACTCCACGTCATAGGCGACAGCACCCTCCACTGCCGGCCAGGCGATGGTCATGGTGCTGACGGCGATGCCCTGGTCGATCATGTGGGCAGACGACAGCGTTACGCTGGCCGGGGGCTGCACGGTTGTCACCGGGATCACGCTGATCGGACGCTCATCCAGCTTGGCGCCGGTGTCGATCGCCGCGAACTTGCTCGGATTGAACTCGAGCGCGGTGATCTCGTAGTCACCTTCCTGGGTGCGGGTGGTCTTGAGCACGCGAAACAGCTGCACAGCGAGATCGTCGTAGTCGATCGCCCACTGCAGCTCCGGCTCTGGCTGCAAGCCGTATGCAGTAGTCACAGTCACGGCACGCCCGCGGACGGATGCCACAGTGCGCGCCTGAGCGGTCCCGTTCGGCAGGTTCAGGATCAGCCGGTCACCAGCTTTGATCGGCGTGTCACGGTCCAGGGTGATAACGCGGCCAGCTGCCGCCCAGATCCGTCCACCGTTCGGACGACCCGCCACCAATTCGTCAGCTACGGGAATGACGTAGCCAGGCAGGGGAATCCGGCCTTCCATGCCAGTCTTGAAGGTGACGGTGCGGTCCTGACTGTTGCTGAGCAACGCCCACTTGCCGCGGCGCTGAGCCTCGGACGCACGGGTGCACCCGATGGCTGAGATTTCCACCGGACGGTCCCGGTACCGGCGCTGGAGCGCGTTGTCCGTCACCGGAATGACGTCGGTGTCGTAGTTGTTGGCCGGGTTGTCGTAGCTGACCAGGGCGCGGCTGTAGTGCGTATTGCGCTCGGCACCGCCGTAGACGAACTCACCATCGATGACGTTCGCCCGGGTGAACACGTAGTCGATGTCCTGGGCGCGCGGCATGTCCGCCTGCATGAACAGGGAGCCGTGGGCCCAGTACACCATGCCCCGGTAGATTGCCGACAGATCGCGCAGCAGAGTCCAGGCCTCGGCGCGGCCCTGCAAGTTCATGTCGCACAGGAAGCGTGGCTCCTGACCACCCTGCCCATTCGGAACCTGCTGGTCGCAGTACTGCGCGATGCGGTACATCTCCCACTTGTCGACCATCCACGACTTGATGCGCTTGCCCAGACCGAAGCGATCTTCCACGCACACGCCATAGGTGACGAACGCAGGATTGTTGGTCCAAGCCTGCTTGAAGGTGCCGTCCCATGCGCCGGTATAAGTACGCGCAATAGGATCGTAGTTGCTCGGCACAGGCCAGCGCTTAGCCTTGCACTTCACTGTCACGGCCGGGATGTTCTGGAACTGCTGAGCATCGAACTCGATGTACAGCAGCGCGGTATTCGGGTAGCGCAGCTTCTGGTCGATGATCTCGGTGTAGCCAGCGATGGTCATCGTGTCGGCCACAGTGCCGCTGTTGGCATTCGGAGTGATGCGACGCACGCGCAGCATCCAGCCGGACGTTGCTTTTGGCAGGTTCACGCGCACCGAGCGCTGGTAGCCATTGGTGGTCTTGCCGTCCACCGCCCCCAAGTGTGCCTCGACATAGGCGCCACCATCGGTAGCGATATCGATGGCGTATTCAATGCGGTAGCCATTGGTATTGCCACTGCTGTCCTGCTGCGCCAGGCGCGGCCAGACCATTCGCACGCGCACAGCCGAGAGCTGGGTGTTGCTCAGAGCACGGGCAAATGGATTGTCGCTACGCAGCTCCACATTAACGGTGGTCTCGTTCTCGATCGCCGGGATGCCTTGGATGTAGTCCTGCTCGACCGAACCTGGTCGCCACTCCCACTTCACCCCGGGGAAATTCACATTGCCGCTGGTATCAACGATCGGGGTATTGTCGAGGAAGATGTCACGGTCAGTGGGAGCGCCGTCGAACTCACCCTCGCCCACGGCAATTAGAATCTTGCCGATGTTGGTCGACTGTAGGCTGTCAGGAGCCTCGACAGGCGTTTTCGGCTTGCTGCTGCCGCCCTTGGCGCCAGTGATATCCAGTTGATCTGCTGGGCCCATGCTTTCCTCCGGGCAATAAAAAACCGCCCGGAGGCGGTTGCTATGTCGAGCGGCGCTCAGGCCGCATCGAGTCCTAACGTCATCTGAAGTTGTTCGCGCCAGTACTCGACCTGATGAACCAGAGCGGGTTTGCGCCCCTTCCATCGAGCCAGTTCGCGTCCACTTAGGCTGGCGACCTGCTGTCCATCGTCCAGCGCGCGGCAAGCACGATCGAACTGCTGCTTTTCATTCAGCTCACCGCGCAGCAGAGCGTCAATGTGCAGGTCGCACCAGACTGAGAACTTCATATCTAGCCATCGCGCAAACACGACCGCCAGCTTCGGATGGAGCCATGTCCCCGGAGATTTGCCGCCGCGAGCAGTACGCACCAGACCAAAGTGACCCTGAGTCACTTTGGTGTCTAAGCCCAAAGCATCCGCCATCACCTGCATGTACAGCTTGGTATCTTCCTGCTTGAGCCAATCCACTGGACGCTTGCCAAATCGCTTGGCCACATCGGTAGCGTTGACCCAGCCCTCGCTATTGAAGCGAACGGCCTGGCCTTCATAGTGGAACGGAATGACGTTGTTGTTCATGGGTAGCTCCTTCCGCCTGAAGAAGGCGGTGCAGGCAGGGGCGTAGGCGGAGCAAAACCGTCCCTTTTCGGTTGATCTGACCTAGCCTGCACCGGTATCCCCGAGGGGATTCGCGGGCACAAAAAAGCCCCGACACGCTTTCACGTCCGGGGCTTTGGCATTTCTACAGGCATAAAAAAGCGCCGTTAGGCGCCGATCTCATGCAACTTGTACAACGTAGCTGAAAAGTACTGAAAAAGTGCAAGGCAGTCAACTGACTAGACCTTATCTTGCGCCTCGATGGAGGCAGAGATAATCGCCCCGCCCCAGCGGCGGTCGCCGATGCAGATAGGGACAGGGTTGCCGCTGGCGGTGGTGTTGTTCGCACTGCCGAAGGCGTAGGACGGTCTGTTTTCGGGCGCGGCGCTGGTGGATAACCCCTTTGGCTGAGGGCTGAGCATCTGGATGACGCCGCCGATGGCCATGGATGCACCAACCGCAGCCGCAACGCCCCAACCACCTGCACCAGCCGCGAACGCTGCGCCAAATCCACCTGTAGCAATCGTCGCGGCAGCGATGAGCGCGATACCTACAACCGTCTGCAGTAACCCGCCCCGCTTGCTTCCACCGATTACTGGAACCAGGCGTAACTCGCGGACGCCGCCACGACTAAACTCGTCAGCCCCGACATTGTGCCGATTCCGGAATACCGCAAAGCGCAACCCCATCCCATCAAGGCGGCGAATCTCATCTTCGAACCCAGCCAGGGTGGCTGCCAGAGCTTTAAAAGCCTCCCAGGTATCCCCGCTGTCGAGCTGCCGCCGGTGGGTGCGACCGAACTTCCGTGCCAATGAGCCGGACAGCTTAATGGTTGTCATGGGGGTGTACTGAATCGCTGAGCCGGGCATACGTTTCTCCAGGCAAGAAAAAACCGCCCGGAGGCGGCTTGTTCAGAGGCAGCTCTTAACTGCCTCAATTCGTCGACTTTTCCTCCAGTCCATCAGACCGGTCTGGAAGTAAAGGTTTACATTGGTTTTATCGTGCAATGCTTGGAAATCAGCAAACTCAACCTCACCAGCGCTGATTACTGTCTTCCCTCCTCCCGCCAATGGCTGGATGGCAGCAGCATAGTGGGCGCCCATCAGCGATTGATTCTGCCAAGAGAACAATACGCACTCTGCGACCTGATCTACGGACTTCAAACTGTTAGCGGCATAAGCCGGCCCGTCAGCACGCTTTTCATTCATCGAAGCACACCCAGCCAGCAACGCCAGCCCCACCGCACCGATCAGAATTCGCATGTGATCCCTCCTTGATGAAGGAAGAAATTTACCATTCAGCCATGCCAGAACCCAAACAATCGCATAGCTATCATACACAGTCTGGGGTAACACGATCGCGACACGCCGGAGAAGGTGTTGGCTTGCCTGCCGGCGGCTCAGCCGGATTGGCTTTTCCAATGACCTCTATCGATATCTTTCCATCAGTGCAAGGAGGGTCACTCGGAAGTCTAATTGTGGGGGCTTGACCAAGCGCCATCGTTGCTGAGCCGCCCGTTGCCAGCCTTACAGTCGAGATGAAACTATTTAGCGCGCTAGTTGCGGTCTGCGTACCGGGAGTAGACGCGGTGCCCACCTTGGCAAGGGTGCCGTTCTCTCTTAAATCGACTGAGAACTGTGAACTCTCAAATGGCTTCGGCTCGTACCGAATAAGGCTTTGATGGCCTTGGGGAACCATATTCCACTCAGTAATATAGGTTACTGTACACAGGGGCACTTTGCTCATGCCTCCTGCGTAATGGGTCATAACACCATTTTTATCGAGTATTCGGTCGTGAATATAGTAACTAGGCTCAGGCACCAAGCGGTAGAAGGGAATGCCCTCACAGAACTCGCCTCTGCATGCGTCAGTCAATTTATCATAGAAAATAACTTTGCCTGAGCACCCAACCAGTGCTAATGCGAATAAGAGATTTAATGGATGCCTCATACCCCTACCCCCGCCAGAAATAGAACATAGACACCACAGGAGCATAGACAGGATTTATCTCAATGATGAGTACAAAAGCCCAGCGCGAGGCTGGGCATTGCGAGAGATCAGCACCAAAATGCTTTAAGGCGTTGGCCGCTCATTCGACCTTTCTATCAGAACCCTTTTTTCCTCAGCGTCACAGGTGATCAAGACAGTTGAGTCCTCAAGAGAAACTCGCGTCACTCTTGCGCCTGGCACATTCACCAACTGCTCTACATGCCTTGGCGGGGAGTTCAACTGAGCGATGATTTGAGTGCTGGCCTCTTCGCATCTCTCAAAAGCCATAGGCATCGAGCTTGACTGGGTGATTGCCGATGCTCCCCCGGAACAGAAAAGGCAAAACACTGCGACTACAGAACACCCCCTTCCTATACTGAGAGCTACTTCCGAAGACTGAGGGATCACCTCGACCTCGGAATCGGATTTCTTAGTCTGTGGCTCGTCATTCGACTGGCTTTCCTCCTTTGCACCTTCCCGCAGCATCTTTTCCAACGATTCAGCCATGCTGGAGTAGTCCATGTCCTTGATCCTTCGCTGGCGGCATTTGCTCAATGCTTTGAGCAAGCATAGACCGCGAAGGTTTCAGAAACTGGTCGGGCATCCAGCTTGGATAGAAAGCCAGTAACCCGACTGCCTGTTGCCGTAGTAGCGTTATGCCTCCAATGAGCCGCCCCGGTCCGTTGCCGGAAAGCCCATGGACTGGGAATCAATGCCTAGGAAGCTCAATGCAGACAATTTTCCCGTATTTTCTCATCACCCGTGATGAAGAGGTCGTAGCGAAAGCTGCAGAAATATCACTGACCGGCGTCGAGGAGGCACGCGGCATTCACGCCTTCTTGGCTGAAATGAAATTCGATCAAGTTCGAGACGCACTGGTTTCGACTGGCAAGGAAGTCGCTTTGATCCAGGCTCACGAGCTGCAATACATCCATGCGCTCGGTGACTTGGCCAGGCTGTTCGGGCACCTCAATCGAGTGCCGTCCCGCTAAACAGCAATTCTCCGTTAACTACCTCAATTCGACTGCCTTCACTGAGGCTATAAGGGCCGCTGAGCACATACTCAGCGCGCCCGTCCTGAACATCGAGCTCAACTGGTTCGCGATCAGGGACTTTGCGGAGATGCCCACGCCAGGCGATGACTGGCTTATACGGATCATTGCTGTGCATATTCACTCCTGCGGCTCAGCCGCTTCATTTCGCGTCTTGATGACGCAATACGAGGCGCGCCCGGTCGAGCCAGGGGCCGCCGAACACGATGATTTCTGATGGCCTGCCGAGCAGGTGGTGCAGCATGAAGGGGCCAGGCCCGAAGACTTGGGCGTGCTCCTCGGGCAGCTGTGCGTCGGCGCCCAGGTAGATGCCGGCATGGTTCGGGTGCGCGGTGCGTCCCACTGCCATGACGACCATGTCGCCGCGTTGTGGCTGGCCGACTTGGTAGAAGCCAGCGGCCTCGTATGCCTGTTCATAAAGGCTTGGGCCATCTGCCTGCTCCCACCACCCGTCCTCCCGGGCATAGGTCGGGAATTCCAACCCCCACTCGCGCTTGTACCAGTCCGCGCAGACCTGCCAGCAATCCCAGGCGCCGTGCACGAAAGGACGCCCAAGCAGTGGTGTGTGACCGGTTGGCGTGACGCTTCGCAGGTCGCCTTCCGGCCACGACAGGATGTACCAGGGCAGACCCGTGGCTTCGCACATGGCAAGGTCGCGTGGCGACGGCTTGCTAGTTGCGTCCGGGTGGGAGTGCACGATGCCGATTACATCGCCCTGGTCCTCCGCTTCAGCATACTGCTCCGGCGAAATCCGGAACTCTTCAGCAGGGTCGGCGGCGGCGTTTTCACACGGCATATACCTGTGGGAGCGGCCAACAGCGATGATCAGCCCGCAGCACTCGCGCGGGTACTCCGCCGCAGCGTGCGCTTGCACGGCGGCGAGGATGTGTTTGCGCATGGTCAGCTCCGTGCGATGAGGGAAACAGCCGGGAAGCCGCCAAATGGCAGCCGGTTGCCCTGGCCGAAGCGAACGGTACAGCCTGAGTCGAGGCAGCCGTTGCATTGGTCCTTGGCCGGATCGTCCGTGGGGTTGCCGTCCAGGTCATAGTAAGGGCCGGTGTATCCGCAGTTCGGACCACGGTATCCGGCAGTCATTGCCCAGTGGCATAGCTGGGTCATCTGCCGGCCAATCGTCTCCCCGCCCACATCGCCCGGGCTGGCCAGCTCCCAAGAAACAGTAGTGCCGTTCTCGGACACCTTCTGGTCGATGTACCAGACCTCGATGGCTTCCTCGGTGGGGTCGGCCTCCGGGTTGCCTGCCGGAAAATTCACCGCATCCAGGTAACGCGCCATCGTGTGGCGCATGGTCAGCTTGAACTCGAGCAGGTTGTCGAAGGCCAGGCACAGGGCTGTGATCCGGCCGTTGACGTTGCCCACGGTCAGCGTGGGGCGCACGGCGGTACCGTCCGAGTTCGCTTCGATGCCATCGATCTGCATCGGCCAGGCGCCGTACTCGTTACCCTGCCACCAGATCGATTTGGCCGGCAGCTGGTCGGCGTTTGCACCAGCGGCGGTCAGCTCCTCGGCCGTGTGCGGAATCGCATGCCCGTGGAACCTGAGCATGTCGGCTCCGAAATCCGAGCCGTCCAGTTCGAACAGCAGGACCTCGTTGCCGGGTTCCAGGGTCTGGATGTCTTTGATCAGTGACATGGACATTCCTTACGGGTGGAAAGCCCGCTCAAAGGTGGCTGATATTTTGAACCGACCGCCGCCCACAGGGGTGGGCTTAGGGTCTGCGCAGGTGAACAGGCCCAGATCACCGAGCGGCGTAGACCAAAGGAAGGCCTTGGCGCCGCCGTGCCGGTCGAAGAACTCCATGATCTTGCGGACCTGTGCCTTCGTGCCGGTTACGGTGATCGGGTAGCTGTCCTCTTTGTTGTTGGGGCCGTCACCCACCACCTGCCGGTACCCGCCACCAAACTTGGATGCACGGACCCGGTAGGTAATATCTGGCGTCTCTCCGCGCTGTGTTGGCCAAGTGAACGTTTCGATGGCCATCAGCCCCTCCTGTTAATTGCGCGCCAGATCGAACCACCCTGCCGTAGCCCGGCGGCGATGGCCTTCTCGACTTCAGCCTTGGTGGCAGCCTGGATGCCCTGTCCGACGGCAGCCAGGTCCTGAGACGACTGACCCCCTGAGGATGACTGCCCAGACGCATCGACCTGAACCGATACCGGGAAACTGTACGAAGCCCCACCACTAGCGCTGGAGATCTGGCGGGGTACCGCCGTCGGCGTCACCAACCCACCATCTGCGTAGCCGCGACTGTTCAGGGTTTGCAGGTAATCGAGCATTCCTGGCTGGCTGACAACTTCGCGACGCAGTACGAACTCACCGGCATGAACAATGCCAGCAGGTTCATACTTGCCACCATCTCCTGTGTAGCCACCGTCAGAGAATCCATACGCGGACGAGTACCCGGCCTGGGATGCTCCCAGGTTGGACGACACCGCGCCTGCAGACCCAGCCTCCATACCGTTACCAGTGCCTCCACCGAAGTAGGCGGAGGCCGCAGTGGCACCCCAGCTCACCAAGCTACCCAGTAGGCCAGAAGCAGCCTGCTGTGTTGCGATGCGAGCCATATCGGCCAGCACCGACTTGGTGAAGTCGGCGAACGAGAACTTGCCCGTTATGGCGAAATTCACGACCGCGTCCTCCATCGAGCTGAAGGCGTTGGTGAACAGGGATCTCGTCTGCCCGGCAACATCCCGGGCCTGCTCCAGGTAGTTCTGGAATGCCGACGACGCACCCTTGCGCCAGTCGCCTTGGGCAGCCGTCATCTGGTCGTAGTTGGCGATGGTAGTTTCCTGCAGGTTCTTCTCGGTCTTGCTCAGAGCCGCCAGCTTCTGGTTGTACTCATCGAGGCTCATGCCACGGGAGCCGTCACCGTACTGGTTGGCCAGGTCCAGGCGCTGCTGGTTCATCCGATCAGTGATGCCGTTCTGCTGATCCTGCAAGCCGCGCTGGCGATCACCGAGCCCAAGGCTGTCGGCGGAGCGCTGCCCCTGCTGTCTCAGCGCCAGGACCTGCTGGTCGAGGGCGTCGGTGTAGGCCTGCACTGCCCTCGCCTGCTTGGCCAACCGGCCCTGCTCATTGGTCGCCAGCACCGAAAGCTCGGTATCGGCGTCCTTCTGTGCCTTAACCATGGCCGCGCGGGCATCGGCGATTTTCTGGTCGAGCTGGATTCGCTGTTGGGTGCTGGTACTGCTTCGCCCCTTGGCCTCCTCCAGCGCCTTGATCTCTGCCTCGTAGGCGTTCGTGACCTCGGCCCTCTGCTGCTCGATGATCGCAGCGCGTTGGGCGGCATACGACTCCTGTGAGATAAGCCCGGCCTTCTGCGCCGCCTCCAGTTCCTTCTGATGATTCTTGTACTCGCCCAGGATGGCGCTCAGCGCGTTCTTCTGGTCGTTGAATCCGGAGAGGTCAACCGACGTGGTGCGCCCTGCAGAATCCTTGAACTGCTTGGCGATGTCGGCCTGCACCCGGGCGATAGTCTCAGGCTTAAGCCGCTCATCATTCGGGTTGACCTTGCGAATCGCATCCAGAGATTTGTTGTACTCCTTTAGTGCATCCGCCCGCTTTTCAGCGTTGGTCCTGGCGGACTTCTCCAAGGCGTCGATCTTGCCGATTGCAAGCACCGCCGCCTGTTGCTGCTGGGCGTCCAAGGCGCGGGCGCTGGCTATCGCTGCAAGCGTGTCCCGCTGCTGGATAAGCCCCTTCAGCTCAAGGTTGGCGTTGGTGAGCTTCTTCTGAGCGTCACTGTCGTCCGCATCAGCATTCACAGCGCTCTGTGCCGCAGCGACCTGGCGTTGCATGTCAACGATCCGACTCGCAATATCCTGATCCCGGCCAATGTTCTTGACCGAGTCGACCGTGGCAGCAACCTCACCACGCAGCGCTTTCCAGCCGCGCTCCCAGATCGACAGATTCTCGGTGACCTCCTTGCTGCGGTTTTTGATGGTATCGACGTAGGTGTCGGTGAGCAGCTTGGCGGCCCCGATGGTGTCGCCCTGCTCCTTCAGCGCAACGATCTGCGAGTATGTCGCCGCGGTCAGGAAGTTGTACTGCTCGTTGAGGTCTTTGGCGGCGGCCACCGGGTCTTTGCCGATCTTCACGAACTCGGCAACGGTCTCCTCGACTGCCTTGCCGGTCGCCGAGCGCCACTCCAAAGCGGCTTCGGTGATCTCGACGAAGCTGCCAGCGGCGATCTTGCCACTGCCGGCCAGCTGGGTGAGTACCTCGGCCGCGGCGCCGGTGGTACCGACAGTCGCGGCGACCTCGCGCGCCATGCCAGAAAGCCGGTCCGACGTCGTGCCGGCCGCGTTGCCGGTGGTGATCAGCGCTTTCTGGAAACGGACCGCCTCTTCGCTGCCTGAGTAATAGGCATAGCCGAGCACGCCCACCGCTGCAGCCGCGACCGTGAATGGGTTGACTAACCCCATGACATAACCGCCCAGGGCTTGGACGGCCGGACCTACGCCCCCGAACATATCCTTGAGCTGGCCACCCTGTTGCAGCAGCACAGTGAGCGGCGCCTGGCCACCCTGCAGGGACACCACGATGTCGGTGAACTGCGCCGGCACGCCGCGCAATGCCGCAGCCGTGGCCTTGGCCGACATACCAGTCTTATTCAGCGCAACATCGGCGCCGCCCAATGCGGTGCGCGCCTGGTCGATTTTCGCCTGGTACTCGCCGAAGGTCCCCGCATCGAGCGCGCCACTGGTGCGGAAGCCCTTCAGCTTCTGCTCCATCTGGTCCAGGCGGCTCATTGCTGCGACGGTCGGGTCGATCTTGCCCAGGAGTTCCTCAAGGGCCTGCCCTTCCTCCCGATGCGCGCTGGCAGCCTTCTTCGCCGCTTCCGCCTGGCGCTCCTCTGTGGCGATGAGGGCTTGGGCCCGGCTGTTGATGGCCGCCTGACGACTGGCACTGTCCGACAGCACGGCATTCGCCTGGGCGGTGACCTCGGCGCTCTGCTCGGTCGCCCGGTTCAGCGACTGCACGTACTGGCTGGCTTCCAGCGAGGCCTTGGCCACGGCTAGAATCCTGGCCTGCTGCTCGTCGGCGGATTCGGCGGCGCGCCGGCCGGCCTGGGCGCCGGCATCCGTGGCGCTGGTGAGTGCCTCCTGCACCTTGCCCGCCTGCGCGGCCTCGGTCCGGAACGCCCCCATGTTGGCGGCGGCGCTGCTGAACGCCGTGGAAGCGCTGGTAACGGCGCGCCCCACGGTGGCCATCTGCTGCGCCAGCTCGGCCTGCTTGGCGTTGAGTGACTGCAGCTCCTGGACGATCTGGCGGGTGTCACCTTGCAGGCTGCCCAGGGCAGTCTCCCAGGCGCGCCCAGTTCGCCCAGCCGACTCCTCGCTGCGCTTGCCGGCGTCCGTCAGCTGGTCGAGGTTGTCCTTGGCCTCGACGGCATCACCGGAGTCGATCTGAAGACCGAGAGAGGCAATGGTGGTCATGATCTACTCCATCGATTCGGCCATGACGGCCAGTGCCTCGAACTCCATGACGCGGAGATCGGGAAAAATGTCGGTGAGGTCTCGGCGTTTGATGCCGAGCATTGCGGCCGTTGCGGGGATGGCGGCATAGTCCAGGCCGGACGGACCGCCCGGCCCAACCCGCCACTGCGTGCCCATTGCGTCGAAAAGCCGAAAGGCAGGCCAAGCGTCTGGCCAGACCCCCACTTCCTCTTCAGGGATGTCTGCCAGGGTCAGTCCCAGCGTGGCGAGTTGCTCCGCGGATGGCCCCCGCTCATAACAGGCCCGGGCCACCGCCCTCAGTTTCCCAAGCGGGCCGGGCTGTAGGCGGCCTGGAAGGCATCGATTACTGCCTTTGGGGCGCCGGTACAGGTGCGGACCAGGTCAAGGATCGCCTCCTGACTGAATTCGTCCTCCAGATCCCAACCGGTGACGATCTCGCCCAGCTGTTCAGCCTGGAGGGCGATCTCGCCGGCGGTGACCTCTTCCCAGGTCGCGCCATTGTTCTTGGCCTTTTCTGCCCAAGCGTCCCGGGCCTTGTTCCAGCGATCGAACATCCCGGCCAAGGTGACGCGATCCATGTAGCGAAACTCGAACTCCACGGGGGCCGGGTCGCCGCCGATGCGCGGGACCTGCACTACCGCGGTAAAGGTAGGGTTCTGCGCAATTTTGATCTTCGCCATGGGGGCTCCTTACGCGCCGGCCAGGTAACGGACGGGACGACCCGACAGCGCGATGCTGATGGTACGGGTCATGAGGTTGTTACGTTCCATCGTTGGGGTGGTGGTGATGCTCACGTAGCCCGGATAGAGGATCTGGTCGCCATTTGGCAGCTTGAGACGCACCACAGTCAGTTCCTTACTGTCGCCATAGGCCTCAACCAGCCCAACGTAGGCTGCGGCAGGCTGATCCTCGACGGTGATCGACAGCGTGATGGGGTTGCGGTTGGTGGGGAACTGGCGATCGTCGTCGTCCTCCAGATACCCGACAGTGAGGTACTGCTGCTCGCCGCCGGAGGAAGTGAAGGCAGTCACCTTCGAAATCTGGGCCCAGTTGGTCACTGGGATCACAGAGCCCAGGCCTGCACCGTCGGTGTACTTGTCAGTGTTGGTGGTGTTCAGGCCAGCAAGCGAGAACTTGTCGGCGGCAACACTGGCCGCGCGGACAGCACGGTCGTTAATCAGCGACCAACCAGAGCTGACTACAAGCACATCGCCGTTCTTGATGGTGTGTCCTGCCGCGCTGGCCACAGGCGGCGCAGCATTGGTCAGAGCAGTGAAGGCTACAGCAGCGGCGAGTACGCTGGCGATTTCCAGCACGGAGCCGTTCGGCAGCGGGAAGCGTGCGGCCATGGGTTGTTTCCTCTTGATAGCCCGCCAGGCGGCGGTTGGTTATGCCCCAGCGGGCGGTTGGTCCGCGACACCGCGGTAGGTGAAGCTGGCCGGGACCGTGTAGGTCGCCGACTCGGTGATGGTTGAGCCCTGGTCAACTGGTTCGGTGACCAGGCCCTCGAAGCCGTTGCGGCTGAGCGCCGAGTCCAGCTGGAAGAGGCTCGAAAGCTCACCTACCAGGCTCTCGGCGGTAGCCAGTGGCTGGCCCGCCGGGCAGACGATGCTCAGCTGATAAACGCCGGTGTACTCGTAGGCATCACTGCCCAGATAGCGGCAGGTGGTGCCCGCCGGCAGTTGAAAGGCCTGCAGGTAGATTTCGTCGGGCCCGGCCTCGAACCCCTGCTCGAAGTTCGCGACCCGGATCGGGCGCGCCGCAGCCCAAGCCATCAGCTTGATCTCGATGGCCTGCCTGGCTCGTGCTTGGCTCATACGCTGTTGTTCCTGATGGCTTCTTCGACGATGCGCTGGAAGTTGGCCAGGGTCACCCTGACCATGCCGGCCGGCGCCTGGGTTGAATGGCCGTACTCCAACGGCACGGCATATGCCAAGTTGTTCACGATGTACGCCGTCTGGCCGATGGTCAGCGCCTGCACCTGGGTAATGAGCGCGGTGATGGCTTCGCTACCCGACGGGTCGATTCGGTCGAGCTCTTCGGTTGCCGGCGAATCGATAGAGAACTGCCAGTTGCCTCGGAAACGCCCGCCGACGTAGCCCTGACCTGCTACCAGGCCATTGGTGGCGAAGTTCTGCTCGCGCTCGGTCTTGGTGAGTGGCTTGGCATACTTCACGCCCTTGCGCAGCTTGCCGGCCTTTGTGAAGTTGTCCTGATTCAAGTTGATCAGGGTGTTGCGCACCGCGACCTTGAAGTCGTAGTCATCGGCTGCCCTGGTGGCCTTGGTCCGGTGTGCTACGTTGGCCGCCCACAGCTCCGGGTTGCCGACCGGCGACATGCGGATTACGCTGCTGCCGATCTCGATCACGATCTCGCGGAAGGTAGCGTCCAGAGCCTGCTCGGCCAGCTCGGCGAACGCCCGGATGCTCTCGGCGAATCCGCCCTCAAGCCCGCCGTATCGCTGGGTCATGTGTGAGCCGCGCGGCATGGTCATTTCCTCAGCTGAATGGTCCAGGTGGCTTGGGCTGGGTCTTCGGACACGTTAAGCGTTCGGTAGCCGCTGATTTGGTCGCCGATTTTGGGCGAGGCCGGGGCTTCAGTGACCAGACCAGCCTGCTCTTCGAACAGCTCGTTCTGGAGCACCAGCAGCTTCACGTCCTCGGTCTGGATACGCGAACCGTCGATTTCCTTGGCTAGGTAGCTGCCGAAGACGCCGCGCCCGGTGTAATGGATGGTCGAGGCCGGGACGGTGCCACCAATCTCGGGGTCATATCCGCCCTTCACAGTGCGGCTCCCTGCAACTGGCTTCACCGCATCGGCCAGACCATCTGGATCGTCGAACGCCTCCGCCAGTTCGGCCTGGAGTTCATCGCGCATGCCCATGTGAAATACACTCCTGCCTATTCCTACGGAGACAAACGACATGAAAAAATCTGAATGCGAAGCCGCTATACGCCAACTCGCCCACGACTGGGCAAGCGGCCAGCCCCGGTCGCCCGACTGGCATCCAAGCTTTACAGACTTCAAGGAGTGGCTTGGCAACCGGGGATTTGGTCACTACCTGGATTTCAGGAGCGTGATGCCTGCTGTAGACGAAGCCGAGCGTTGGTTTGACCAGGAACTCGGGCAAACCTCAAGAAACTGATCTCTCACACTCGCTTCAGCATCACGGTGCCAGAGCGCCGGATCCAAGGAGCAATGAGGTCCAGGGCGAAGTTCTCGCCAGCGGAGCGATCTACAGACCCCGCGACGTAGGTTTTGCTGGTCGAGGTGCCAACCTGGGCCGACACCGTCTTGCTCTGCACCTCGCGCTGGGTGTCTTTGTAGAGCTTGCCGGCCGCAGCCAGCTTGGCCACCTGCGCGCCAGCAGTCACGATTGCATCTGGTACCGGATCCGGCACCAGGCGCTTGATCTTGGCCGTGAGCCAGGCGTTGGCCATGGAGACCGCGAGGACCGCATCACCGTCGCCTGCCCAGTCCTGCCCGAGCGCCTGGTCGACGTCAGCGACGGTGATGAAGTCGGTCATGGCTTATTCCTTCGGGATCAGGGCCTGCAACTCGGGCTTGTTGAGCGAGGACTCAAAGGCGATGCCCTGGGCCGTCAGCCAGGCCTTCAACTGCGGGACCTTCATTTTGTGCGGATCGGTTTCATCGTCGCCACCGCCCTCGTCCTCGATCGCCTTGTCGATCTCGGCCTGGCTGCTGACCGGGGCGTAGCCGTCCGGCGGGTAGGCGGACGCCTTGTAGCCCTCCGCCACCCACTGAGCGATGGTTGGGCCGTCCAGGCGCAGCCCTTCCTCGATCTCGCTGACGCTGATGCCCTGCCGCTGGTAGGCCTCGCCGATGTGCGGAGCATCGCCCTGCACGGACACCGAGGTAGCGCCGTCGATCACGCCAAAGAACTGGTCCAGACGGCGATAGCAGGTGCCGCGCTCGCTGCCGGGGGTGTTGGTGTAGATAACTTTCATGCTGATCTCCTGCGCAGGGCGCCAGGCCGGCGCCCCGCATCATGGGGTCAAGGGGTGGCGGTGCCGCTGATGACCGCGGCGAACGGAACCTGCTTGCGGTCGAAGACGCGCTCCCAGTTCGCAGCGCTGGCGTACTGAGTGGCAGTCGGGCTGAGGTTCTGGCTGTTGCTGCCTTTCCAGCTGAAGCCGGCCGGTTGCAGGATGTAGGTCTTGCGCTCCCACAGCACCTCGGCGCCGCCGCCGTTGCCGCCATCCGGTTTGCGCTGCATTTCGACCGGCATGTGCGGGCTACCCTCGCCATAGCCGAATGCGCCCTGGCCGAAGAACAGCGACAGGTACTGGCCTGGGGCGTAGATCAGGCCGTCATCCATGAACACCGGCTTGCCCAGATAGGTCGCCAGGATGATCTTGCCTTGAGAGTCGCGCAGGTACTCGATCATGTCCTGCTTCACCATCTGGTTCATCACGACCGAGTGCACGCCGATAGCGGCGAACATATCGGCGGCGTCACCGGCGGTGAAGGCAGCGTCTTGGAAGGCGTTTGCGCTGATTGATGCGCCAGCGTCCTTCACCATGTCGCCGCCATTGTTGGCGATGTTGGACGCAATCACACCGCGGGCCGCGCCCATCAGGTAGCGTTGCCACTGACGGGTCCAGTAGGTGCCGAAGCGGTTGCGGATGTGCTGCATTGGCTCGGAGTTGGCCAGCTCCGCGGTCAAGTCTGAAACGCCGTAACCCTTGTTGAGATACAGGGTCCGGGCACGCATGCTGCCCTGCTCTGCCTTGCCAACCTCACCCAGATCGTCTGGATCATCGTTGGAGATGTTCGGCGCCTCGTCGGCGTCGAGATCCTGCCAGTAGCTGATTTCGGAAGTGCCTTGGCCGTTCTTCGCGATACCGTCCAGAGTCGCGGAGCGGGTGATGATGCCCGACTCATAGACGGCAGTCTTTTCTGGGGAATTTACCGGCTCCAGAGTGCCGTAGTAGTCGGCAACGAAGATGTCCGACAGTTGGGTAGATGCCATGGATTAGGTTCCTCGGGTGGCTTGGAGTTTTTTGAATGCGTCGGGGTTGTCACGAGCCATCGCAGCACGCTCGGTCTCGGTGTACTCGCCCCATTTCTTCGTGGCCTTGCCACCGTTGTCGCCGGTCTGCCCGGCACCCTGAGCCCTTGGCCACAGGTGGGTAGCGGTTTCGCGCAGCGATTCCGCCCATTCGAGGGGAGACAGCGGCGTTTTGCCGTCCTTCCCGTACACGACTTCGCCGGCACGATCAGTGGCGATAGGCTCGCCGTCTTCGCTCAGTTTGAAGGTGCCACGGGCGCGGAGGATGATGTCCTCGGCGGCCTCTGGCAGCGCGCCGGCCTTGATGGCGGCAGCGCGAATGGAGTCAGCCAACACCTTGTCACTGTACTTGGCAGCAAAGGCTTCAGCCTTGTCGGCGCGCTCATTGGCGGCCTTGACCTGCTTGTCGAGGTCGGTGCGCAGGCGCTCGGTGCGGCGGCTGATGACTTCGTCGAGCTTGCCCTCAGCGATCAGCTTGGTTTCTTCGTCCTGGCCGGCCTTGGCCAGCAGGCCCTTGACCGCCTCGATGTCCAGGCCGTCGAACTGACCTTTCAGCTTGTCCAGCTCAGCCTTGATGGTCTTGTTGGAGCCGATCAGCTCGGTGTTTTTGGACTTGAGGCCCGAGACCTCGCCATCCAGGAATTTCTGCACCTCGCCGCCCAGCGCTGCCTTGAGCGCGGCGGTTTGGGTTTCGTCGAGGGTGAGACCGTGGGCGGCCGGGTCGAAGTCAAAAGGCATGTGGCTATCCCCTTGGGATTGATTGGCCCGCCTCGCGGGCATAAAAAAACCCGCCTAAGCGGGTTGTTTGATCACCTGGTCAACCAGGCATAAATCGGTAGGTATATGGCGCCAATCGTTCCACCACGATTGGATCACCTGGCTTTAGAGCAAACTTGTCAAGGAAGGCGGTTACCACGTCCTTTTCTCTCCGACGGAAAAAGCGACTTCCCTCAATCTCGTCTTCGACTGTCGCTACATCACCGTAAATGACGAAAGCCTTCCTGTTAGCCGGCTGTGATTTGGCGGACCCGCCGATGATGCACGGTTCGAACCAGTCGATGATGGAGGAAATCAGAATGTAATTCCGCTCAGCGTTGGTCCTAAGCTCAATCGTTCTCGATGCCATGTTTTCTCTCCGTCAAGACGGAGATGTTATAGCTGGTGACAAGCAGTGCATCCAGTTGTTTACAGACCTGCTCGGACGAACGCCAGAGGCTCCAGCTCCTTGAGCTGCTCGAGCGTCAGCGGCTTGAAGTTCTTGTCCAACTGCAGCGCGGCGAAGCGCTCGGCAGTCAGCCCGCCTTCGCGGAATAGCTTGCCGCGCACCGGCCCCAGCGCAGCGTCTTGGAACGCCGCAGGCTGCGTTTTGAGCCACTGGTAATAGCTCAGGCTTGCCGAGACCTGCCCGCCACCGCCTGCACCGACGGCTGCCCGCGTAGCGCCTTGCCCGAACAGCGCCGACAACCTGGTAATCGGTGTGATGGTGGTCCGGCAGTGGATGTGGAGCGGCGGCACTGGCCCCTTGCCCATCTCGTACTCCCTGCCATCCAGGCTCCTGCACTGCACGCTGGTCTTCCGGTCCAGGGTGGCTACGATCCGATAGCCAGGCACTACCTCAGCATTCGCCTTGAACGTTTCCATGCGAGCGGTGGTGGCCACATGCTGGACTGCGGTCTGGACGACTGCCCGGGCGCTCCGGTTCGTGACCGCCAGCACGCCATCGGTGAAATTCTGCGCCGCGGTGCCGCGAATTGCCTGGGTGATCTCGGCGTTGGTCTGGCCCTGCACGACACCCATCCGGATGGCGTTGGCGACCCTGTCCGCTTCAGTGCGGGTCCATCCGTTCAGGAATGGCTTGAGCAGCTTGCCGCCGTCCACCCCAGCCACCTGCAGGGGCTGCGTGTTGATCGCAGCCCGGATCAGGGAATCCGACGGCATGACCGCGTCGATCAGCAGCGCCTTCGCCAGGCTGCGCCCCTCGAACGCAGCCTCGTACTGCGCGATGTCCACCAAGTCGGACTGCATCCGATCGCTGAAGGCCGTGTAGATCTCCAGCAGCTTGCCACCCACCCGCCCAAGGAACTCCTCAAGCCGGCCTCGACTGTAGGTGGTCAGCTCCTTGCGGGTGAGCTGGTCGCGGACATGAGCATCAGCTCTGCGCAGGTAGGTCTCGAACTTCTTGACCTCGCCGGCCTTCAGCCGCTCAAGCAGCACCGAGTGGCGGCTCACCTGCTCCAGCAGCTTCTCGTCCGCCATTTGCTCCGGTTTCCTCGCCATCGTCTTTGTCCAGGTTGATGCCACCCGCTCCGTGGTCGTCGCCGATCAGTTCGGCCTCTTTGCCGTAGGGGTGCTCAGGCAGCTTGCCGGTAGTGAGGTACTGCCAATAGGTCTCGGCACTGATGGTGCCGGCCATGACGCTCTTCTGCAGCTCGGCCAGCACCTGAGCGTCGACCTCTGGGATCACGAACTCGGGCTTAACCGTGAAGACAACCTCATCCGGTTTGTACCCAGTCCACTCAGCGGCGTATCGCAGAGCCTGCTCAATGCCAGCAGCTGCGGTGATGACGATGCTGTGCAATGTGGCGTGCTGGTCATTCTGCCGGGTCTTGCGGGCCTCGCCCGATTCCGTGCCGGACACGTCCATGACCTTGGCGCCAGCCTCAAGGGCTGCGTTCTTCTGGTCTTCCATCGCCGTGCGGACGGCCTGAATGCCGGCTCCCTGGAACTCCAGATAGCCGCATTGACCGTTCGGCCCGAGATCCCAGGCTGCCGACGGGCCAGTGACACTGAGCTCCACGCTCTCGTCCAGGCCGGACACCCACGGCTGCGGGTGGCTGGTCTGGTGCAGCGCGGTGAAGTAGTCGGCGCTGAGCTGGTAGGACTTCAGCGCGGCGCGGGCCATGGTCAGCAGCGGGATCTCGTCCACGTCCGGCGAGTTGTCGGTGGAGCCGCAGTAAATGACCGGGATGTAGTCCAGCCCGCGCACCAGGTTGTTGCTGCCGTCGACAGTGCCCAGCGGGCGGTCATCTTCGATCAGCTCGCCGGCCTCATTGCGCACGCCTGTGCGGCAGACCGCGCCGTCCATGTAGAACTCGCGGTAGACCGTCTCGCACTCGTGGCTGTAACGGTCCTGCTCCTTTCGCCTGAACTCGCGGAACACCGACAGTACAAGGTCCTGGCGACCACCTTGGTCGGCGGTGTCCCAGTTGATGGCATTGCGCACCGCGTAGGTGGCGAAGTACGGCTGGCCAGCATCATCGATGTTGACCACCAGCGGCACCCGGCCATGGGAAATGGTCTGGCGGACGATCCGCAGGAACAGCTGGGTCAGGCCGAAGCCATCGGCCGTAGCGTTATCCTCCAGCCCCTTTAGCCCGGCGGGCAGTGTCACCTCGGGAATTAGCCGCGAGACCAAGCCCATCATCGAGCGCAGGGAATCGCGCACCCAGTGTTCGTACTGGGCCCGGTCAGTGTAGTTGCGGTAGAGGTAGGCGTTACCCTGGTCGTCCAGCTTCTCGGCCTCGACCATGCCGCTAGGTTTGGGCAGGTTCCGCGGGTTGCGCTTGATGGCGCCCTCGCCCTCTAGGGCGTCGTCCATCATCCGCCACTCTTCGATGTGAGCGTCGTAGTCTGGGTTGGTGGATTGAACAGGCATTACGCCAAACCTCCGATGCGGCGGGTGCCGGCGGACTGAGTCTTGATCGGGAACCGCTTGGCGATGAAATAGCCCGCGGCGTCGTTCATGTGGTCGTGCCCCTTCTTGGGGTCCTTGTCCGGCTCACCCTTATCGGTGTAGGTCTGCCGCTCCAGGCACTGAGTGAGCTGCGGGCATTGGTCGATGTTGACCTTCAGGCGCCGCTCACCGTAGGTGTTGAGGAACATGGAGTTGACCGCGTTGATCCGGTCTTTCACGCCGGGGTTCTGCGAGTCGACCACCACGGTGAAGCCCGCCTTCTTGAGCAGGGACAGGTCCGATTCGCTGGCGTTCTTGCTACTGGTGTTCTGGCCGCTGGCGTCGGGGTACACGGACACGCTATGGCCGGAGAAGCGTACCTTAATCTTCTCGATCATCTCGGGCGTATCCCGCACCGAATGGAACTCGTCCAGTGCCAGCGGCAGGCCGTCCCGGACCACATACACGACCGCGGCCATCTTCATGACGTTGAAGTCCATGCCGATGTGCACGGCCTCGCCCGGCTTAATGCGCTCGCTCGTACGACACTCGGCTCGGTCGAAGGTGTAGTAGACCACCCCTGCGTAGTTCTCGAACCCAGCCTCGTATTCCTGGCGGAACGTGCGCGGGTCCATCTTGCGCCGGGCGGCGTCCAACTCATCGGCCGGGACGTTACCGCCCTGCAGCGAGGTATACTGCCAGCTCTTGTGATCAGGCTCGCCGCCCGGCTGCCCGTCACGGTAGGTGTCGTAGCAGTGATTGAAGCCTTTCGGCGTGCCGATCCGCAGCGCATGCCCGCCCTTTCTCGACTCCCCGGTCTGGGGGATCGTGTACTGACAAGTCGAGAGCATTGGCCTGAGCACTTCTTCCCAGGCCGCCCAAGGGCAGTCCGCCCATTCGTCCACCAGGACAAAGAACAGGCCGGAGCCCCGCAAGTTATCGTAGTTGTCCAGGCCGACCACGCGCATGATGTGGCCGGACTTGAGGGTGATCGAGCACTCAGTCTCATTTGGCCGGGTAGCGCGCCACGCTTCGGGGATGGCTTGCTTCAGCCGGCGCCAGAACACCCGTTTGGCCTGCTTGAACGTCGGCGCGCCATACCAGATCTCGTCCTCGACACTTACGCCCCACTCCGCAGCCAGCCGGGCCGCGCGGCGCATCTCAGCCTTACCGAGGAAGGTCTTGCCGAATCGACGCCCGCATACCGCATCACGGAAGCGCGCCTCAGGCTGGAAGCCCCAGACGTAAATGTTCGCCTGCTTCGGCGTCAGCTTCACCGGCGGGTCATAGGTACGGGGTAGTCGGGACACCTTCGTCTGGCTCCAGCTTGTACTCAGCAACGGCGTGCGGCTGATCCGCCTGGGAGCCCAGGGGCTTGTCGGGTTCGATCTTGCGGTTGACGTACATGTCGCCGCATTCCTTGGCTGCCTGCTCGTACAGCTGGGCAGTCAGCGCAAGGTTGCGCATGGTCTCAGCCTTCTCAGCCATTCGCCCAAGGCCGCGCAGGCGGAAAGCGCGGTTGGCAATGGGGATCTCCGCCGTTTCCTCACGGAAGCGCTTGCGGGTGTCTTCGAACAGGATCCGCCACTTGGCTGCCAGGTTGGCCCCAGCACGCTTGGTTGGGTCGTGCTGCTCCACCTGCTGCCGGGTCACGTCGATGTTGAATTCTTGCTTAACGGCTTGTGAGACCTGGGTAGGCGTATCGAAGCACGCCAAAGCCTGAACGATGAAGGCTTTCACATCGCTTTTCAGGGCTGCCATAGATTGGATTCCGTCTCATGCCTGTCTCACATCAGGCCAACTTGAGCAGACAGGTTCCGCAGGCCCTCGAAATGTTGATCTTGGCCACCTCGGGCGGCCGGCTTGCAGCGTCGATCAGCTGCTGTACGTCGTGGCTCGGGCCGTACCGGCGAACCACCCCGACGAACTCTTCGACGTCATGGCCACGCATCTCAAGCTTGGGCATGCCGTCATCACCGAATGCCGGTGCGCCGTACTTATCGACCTTGTGGCCGATGTGATAGAGCTCGTGCTCGACCAGGGCGCAGAACTCGGCCTCGGTACACTGGGCGCAGTAGTCACCAGCCAGGGTAATGAGGAACTCAGGCTCTTCGCCGAACCAGTCCCGCATCTGCTGCTCTTGTCTTGCCTTCTGCCATCCACCAGCCCGGATCATCAGTTGCTCAGCCTGCCCCAGCACCGACCTGCCCTTCTTCGCGAAACTGGAAGACGCCCACATGACACCGATGCTCGCATCGATCAGATGGGCATGCTCTTCGTTGTGGATGCTGCCAGTGGTGGCAAGGATCTCTCGCTGTACCCACTCCCACAGTTCTGGAGCAGGCCTGAGGATCAGGAATGGCGATTCGAGCAGGTCGGCCGGCGGCATTGGCCGGTTCATGCCTGCCGCACCGTGACGATCCCGCGCAGCCTGCGGGTGTAGACCTCTTCACATGCCGGCCGCTTCGGCTTGATCGGCAAAGGCGCATAGACGCACACCCCGGCAGCGGTGTCGCACCAGATAGCGCGCTCTACCTCTATCCCATTGACGAATACCCGCCGCGGGCCACGGCCGTCTCCTGCGTGGTGGAACGTGGACGGCGCAGGCATGAGGACTCCTCGCGCCACGAAACGGCGCATGTCGAATTTGTGGCGCGGCTTATGTGAAGACGTGGCCGCGGCGGGCCCAGGCATAAGCAACTACCCCGGCATGCAGCACCACACCGAAGGGGTTGACCCAATGACCTTGCAAGGCGGTGACGAATGCGCCGAACCCACCGATGGCCACCAGGTAGAAGGCGATGCTCAGCAGTGGCTGATCCACTGGGCGGACCTTGCGCAGGTAATCGCAGGCAGCGAGCACGACCATGACGCACAGGAACACGTCCAGGGCCGTCAGCACTGAAACCAGGATGTTGTTCATATCAGGCACCTCGCGCCGTGACGAACGACCCCATGGCAGCCTTGATCGCGGGGATGATGTTCATGGCGGTAAGGCCAAGCACGAACGCTACCCCGCACAGCAGGTCATCAGTAACCGCAAGCTCCAGCTTTGGTGCGAGCCAGGCGGTAACGGGCTGGGTCAGGTAGACCGAGAAGCCGAATCCGGTGGCGACCGCAGTGGCGGCCTGGAATCGGGTTAGGTCCTTCAGGAATCCCAGTGAGAGGATCGAGCCGATGAATGCAGCCATCACCAACCCGTACTTGCCCAGCACTACGCTGGCAGCGGCGCTTGTTGGTTCGGCCATAAGGGGTGTCCTTGGAATAAAAGGCCCGGTTGAGGCCCTATAGAGGGCCAGGGCAAACGTGCGGAGCAGCACATAACGAAATTGGAGCGGATACGGGGAATCGAACCCCGATCGTCAGCTTGGAGGGCTGTCTAGCGACCTGCGCTACCCGCTTTGCGTGGGTCTTTCCCCACCTGTCCGCCGAAGACCCTTCCAGCGCTGGCACCCTGATGCACCAGTCTCGCCGGTCAAGTCTCGCGCCATCCATCAGCACAGTGAGGGAATGGATGCGCGGGCTGCCGGTGTTTTCCGTATCACCACACTACCGGCTAGCAGTGTCCAGGCTGTCCCATGAGGGCCTGCCCCGGCTGCAATTGCGTTTCTTGCGAGCACAAAAAAGCCCAGCACTTGGCCGGGCTTTTGATTGGTGTTTGCCGAAGGCAAAACTGTAACAATGGCGATACGGTATCACCAGCCGAACGGGAACGCAATAGGGCCTCAAGCGGCCCTTTTCATTTCGTAGATTGCGGCGGCAACCGGGCTGAGTGCCTCCTTGTCCAGATCCTCACAGCAATCGAAGGCCAGGCGGACGAATCCGGCCCAATCCCTCTCCCAGTTGGTCGACTCAAGCTTCACGTCGTAGTGCGCCACCATCCATGCACGGAAACCCTCTGGCGACTCCAGCGGATCGTCGTTGGCCGACTGTCCGCCTTGGTGCATGTACCGGTACCGGGCCATGACCCCCTTCACCACGTACTCCAGCTTATCGCGCTTGACAGCGGTCATGCGTGGAGAGCGCTGCTGCACCATGAGGAATACGACCTCCTCCGCCGTTTCCTTGTCATCCACGTCTAGGCGCGGTGCGTACATGAAGTGTCCGAATGCCTTGACGTGCGGCTTCAGCTTGTCGATCGCCGATTGCACACCACCGGCCAGGGCCTGGTGCACCGCATGGCTCGCCTTGCGCTGCTTCTCCGTGGTCTGCACCATGGTGCCCAGCAGGCCGAGCTGTTCGATGAATGAACCCTGGCTATCCCAGGCCGTGTACAGGCAGTCGTGCCACGCCTGACGCGCGCTGTTCAGTTGCATGCCTTTGCCCTCTTCTCCGCCCGGCGCACCAGGAACTCTTCTGCATACCTCTTGCGGCGCACTGCGCCAGCCCAGGACAACGCAACACCACCCACCACCATGAGGGCGGCCAAAATCAGGAATCCCCATGCTGGTGTCATGCTGCTTTCTCCCGCGGCTGGATACGGACGCGCACGGCGCCGCCCTTGGTCGTTTCCTTGCTCACCCTGATCTGCGTTGCGAACACGTTGTCGTCGATGCCCAGTGCATCAGCCAGGCCGTCACGGCCAGCCTTGAACATCGCCAGCAGGTTGTCGTCGTCACGCCGGCGGCGATCTGGTGGCACGAACTCAAGCATGAGCAGTGCATCACCTTCCGGCGCCTGGATGCCGGACTGCTTCGCCAGCAGGTGGCAGGCTGCCCGGTAGGACTTGGCCGCCTTGCTCTTTCTGGTCCAGTGCACCCGTGCGTTCGGGCTGCATGCGGCCGGTGGCCACGGCAGTGTCAGTTCCGTCATGCGGCCCCCTTGATGGTCAAAATGCCGGCCCGAATCAGGGCCTCATGAGTCTCAGCGATTGCCCGAGGCATGTCGGACCAGTCCACCTCTCCCTTCCCGCGGCCGTCGAGCACGTCGTGGCACGCGCTGCAGGCGTAGACGGCCACGGTGTCGAAGCCCTTCATGCCCATGCCCTTCTGCCCGCACGGCAGGTGGGCCAGCACGGTGGTTTCCGGGTTGAAGTTGCAGGTGCCTATCAACCTGACCGTACAATCCTGTCCCCTAGCGCTTTCTCTGATTTTCTTGCTGGCGATTTTCATACGACGCTCCCCCACGCTTCTCCGCGAACGATCTTTCCAACAGTGCCGCGGTTAACTCCTGTCACTCTGGCGATATCCAGCTGGGAGTTCTTTTGAGCGTAAAGCCTGCGGATCTGACGAACCTGATCCGGCGTTACCTTGGCGTTCGGGTGGGATACCCCCTCAAGCTTTGTGCCGTGCCTAACCTTGTCTGCCTCATTGTCTTTGTGAGAGCCCCAGGCCAAGTTCTCAGCCCTTGAGTTCATTTGATCCCCGTCAAGGTGCCTGACAACCTCACCCTCACCTGGAACGAAAGCCTCTGCGACCAGCCGGTGGATGTTCCTTTTGGATTGATCGGGACCATCGCAGAGGCAAACCGCTGGATACCCTGCGCTCATGCTTTGAGCTAGGATCCGGCCTTCAATCAACTTTTCGCCACGACCGAACTTCACGTATCTGCTGATCGAGCGGACGCGGCCCAGGTTGCTAACCTCGTAGAGGCCTACAAAGCCCAGAACCGGACGCCATCTTTCTTCCTGATCATTGACCGTGCAGTCCTGGCCGCGGGCGCTCTCGCGCACCTTCTTGCTGACTACGCGCATGGCTCGGCCTCCGATGCGTAGATGATTCCTGCCGCCACTGCCTTAGCGACCAATTCTGTACGGTTGGAGGCTCCCAGGTGCAGGCGGGCGTCCGCCATCCTGCTGGTGACCGTTCCCGGCGAAATGCCGAGCTCACGAGCGATCTGCTTTCCACTCTTTCCTGTTGCGGCGAGAACCACGCACTGCACCCCGCGCCGCGTCAGGCCATGGCCATACAGCCCTCGCCAGCCGGGAGCTGCGAAAATGCCTTGGTCCTTGTTCCGCTTGAGATTTGCTTCCTGGCTATTCATACCGCCTCCTCGCTCAGCAGGTCGCTGAACACCACGCCCTGCGGCGCGAACTCGGCCACGATGCGGTCTGTGTACTCGCAGCCCTGGGCCCGGTCGAACAGCCGGGTCACCGGGAAGCCATCCGGCCCGAACATCGCGCACGGCCCCATCAGGCGAAGCTTCACCTCATACGGCAGGTGGATGAACGACTCCGCCCAGCCGGCGCGGAACTCGGCACAGCCGGCACGCATGATCGGCACGCCGAAGTGCAGCTTGCAGTACCGGCGGACATCCTCGATGTCGCCCATCTCGGTGCTCTTGGCGACGCGGTCGTACATGGCGAACCACAGGGCGTTCTGGTCCAGGGTGCGGTCTTTGCCAGGGCGCATGGTGACCACGACGAACTTCTTCTCGCGGAACAGGCGGGTGAGCATGGTCACGGCCTCGGAAAGCTTGGCCTGGCTGTTGACGCTGATCTTTTCGGTCATGGCGCCACCTTCAGGCCTTGAGCCTTGATTGCGGCGACAACCTGCGAAGCGAACATTTCTGGCGCTTCATCTCCTTCAAACTCGTAGTGAGGCTTTGGCAGCTCAACCACAACTGTTTCGCGGGAGGCCTGCCACACCTCCCACCGATCCTGGATTTTGTCGAGACCGTAGGTGTTCGACCCCGCGTCGTAAATGAGCCACATTGGGTCGGTCTGCGGGCCCTGGGGAGCATCACACTCCCACTGTTCGAACTGCTCGCGCATCTTGTTGGTGCCCATCAGTGCTTCTCCTGCATGGCTTTGCCGATCTTTGCGGCAGCTACGGTGATTGCTCGCCGAAGCGATCCAGACCTTCCACGCTCATCAACCCATCCGATAATCTCGCCAATCCCGAACCGGCAGGCCTGAACAAACTTCTGCCCGGGGAACCATTCGATGTTTATGCAGAGATCCGCAGCGAGGCGCAGCGCATCGCCGTCGTTTTCAAGAGGGCTCCAAGGCTCGAACCCGGATGGGTTGCCAGGCTCCACCTCAATCCCGAAGGTCGGCCCGTAAGCCAGACTGTCGTCGTACCAGCGCACAACGTAGCCAGCAGCCTTTGCGGCCAGCTCCAGCATTTCTCGATCTGTCATGGTCATCACTTGCGCCCCTCAATCCGGTTCAGCACCCAGGTGACCGGGATCGCGGCGAGCAGCACCACCGGCGTGATATAGATCCCGAAGCGCACAGGCTTTGGTAGATCCAGCGACATGGCGAACTCGCACCACAGATAGGCCATCACGGAACCCAGAACGATCACCGACGGAGCTAGGACGATCATCAGCACAGCTTTCAGATAGGTACGCATCACACCCCCTCCCCGGCCGGCTGCCCGGCGCGCTCAAATTCAACGTGATACCCACGCTTCTGGCTGCCATCGGCCATGACGACGCGACGGTCGGCGCCCTTGGTCATGCGGACGATTTCCCGGCCTTCCACGATCTGCGCAAAGCCCTGGCTCTTGAGCTGGGCGACTGTGATTTCTTGTGCAGGGGTCATTTGCACTCCTCAAGCGCCGCTTCCAGCCCGCGCTGCTCGCCAACGATACGCACGCAGACCAGGGCAAAGGTTCGGCCCATATCCGTTGCGAACCAGTAGCCAGCCAGAAGAGCCGAGACCATGGCCGCCGCCCAGATGAACTCCTTGAGAGCGCGCATCAGATGGCCTCCTTGCCGCGGTGCGATTCCCACTCGAACGGGACAACGATCATTCCGCCCTCGCGCAGGCGATCGACGCAGCGCTCGCCCATGGCCATTGGCAGCTGGCTGCCGTCCAGGTTGGAAATGACCACCGTGGGCTTCACCTGCTCATAACGGCCGTTGATGATCGCGAACAGGGTGGTCAGCTCGAAGTCGCTCGGCTGCTCCTTGCTCACGCCTACCTCGTCCAGTACCAGAAGGGATGGCTCGATCAGGCTGGCGAGGATGCTTGCCTCGGTCGCCTCGCTGGAACGGTCGTAGGTCGCACGGATCGCCTGCAGGATCGAGCCGACAGTGCGGTACACGGCCGAGTGCGAGGTGTTGCGCATCAAGTCGTTGGCCATGCCGGCGCCCAGGTGGGTCTTGCCGGTGCCTGGCTTGCCCAGCAGCACCATGCAGCGCCCGTTCTCGGCGATCTGGTCGAAGGTCTTCACGTAGTGCCGGCAGAAGCGCAGCGCCTCGGCCTGGCCCTTGTGTTCTGCCCTGTAGTTCGCCAGGGAGCGATCCGCGAAGCGTTTCGGGATCAGCGAGTCTCCCAGCTTGCGGGAGATCGCCAGGCGCACGTTCAGGGCCTGCTCGGCCTCTGCGCGGGCCTCTCGCTCTTCCTTGGCAATGCGAGCGCATTCAGGGCAGTGGCTGCGCAGAGCCTTGCCCAGCAGCATGGTTACCTTCTGCTCGAAGGCGCCGTGCTTCTCGCACTCGGCTGGCTGGATGCGATCAACAAGGGATGACTGGTTGATCGGGGTGACTTTCTCAGAGCGCATAGCTGCCATCCTCCCGGCGCTTGAGGCCGCTGGTGTAGTCCTTGTCGTTGAAGCCGTGGTGGCGGCTACTGCCGTTCGCCTGAGTACCTGGCAACACCTTCTCCGGGAACAGGCCGGTCCAGCCGTTGCTGATCGACTGGTTGATCACAGCGTCGGGCGCGTGGTGGCCGGCCAGCGTCTTGGCCTGCTTCTCGCAGGTGGTGGCGGTCAGTGGCTTGCGGATCTCTTTGCGGTGCTGGCACCAGTCGGCCCAGGTCTGCTCGCTGACGTTGGTTGGCTTGCAGGTTATCGGATCAAACTTCGGAGCCTTCTTCTTCGCCGAGGGAGCGGCAGCGACCGTCTGCTCTACTGGTTCAGTGACTGATTCAAAAGAGTGACTGGTTCTGGTGCTTTCTGGGCCTACACCCCCTGTAGGCTGTGGGCCTACACCTGTGCTTTCTGGGCCTACAGGGGTGCTGTTTGGGCCTACAGGTCGGCACAGGGTTATGCGGTACAGGTTCGAGCTGTTTCCCTTCGGCCCTTCGCGGTTTTCGATACGCACCAAGCCTTGAGCCTCCAAGTGCTTGATATGCTTGCGAACGGTGCTCCGGTCGATCTCGCACTGGTCGGCGATGTGTTGATACGACGGCCAGCACTCGCCCTGGTCGCTCGCGTTGTCGGCCAGCTTGATGAGCACCAGCTTGCGCAGCGGATTGCCGACCTTGGTCTTCATGGCCTTGACCATCAATTCCATGCTCATGGCAGTACTCCAAGCAACAGAGACATTCCTAAAATCGACCAGCCTGTGAGCGCAAAAGCTTTCCAGATAACCGATGCCCTCTCGGCCCTGTGCGCTCGATGCAAGAACTCCATCTTTTCTGCGCAGATGCTTTCGAAAATCTGGCGAATTTTTTGGATATCCTCAGGAGTCATGCTGCACCCCGCACAGCCTTGTCGTGGGTGTGCAGGCCGTCCCAGTTCTTCTTCATGGGCAGCTCGCCGGCCAGGTAGAGCTCGTACAGGCGTGCGGCGCCCTTGCGCAGCAGGATCGGCGTATAGCTGATGAACGCCTCTTTCCCGTGCGGGGTGATCTCCTGCTGGTGCTCGGTCATGTACTTGTCGCGGGCGTAGGCGGCGACGCGGTACCGGGTGCCGGACTTGCTCTCGTTGTAGAGCCAGTTGCGCCCTTCGAGGAAGTGGCCAACCTGCATCACGTTGACCCCATTCAGGCCCTTGCAGAACTGGACGTGGCTCATGCCCTCTTTGAACAGGTTCTCCAGGTGGTCGATCTTCTTGGCCTGAGCCTCGACTTGGACGGTGAGCAGGACGCGGGCTTTCTCCGACTCCAGGGCCATCTGGAGGATTTCCAGCTTGCTGAGGTCGGCTGGCTTGGCCGGCGCGCTGTAGCCACCGGTTTTGCGAATGCTGGGCAGAACCTCGCCAACCACCCATTCCTCGAAGCGCTCGGCCTGAGGCATCTTGGAGCGCATGACCAGCCGGTAAACGTCACGTTCAGGGATGATGTTTGCCGAAGGCCCAAGGGTGAACGAATCGTTCACCCCCACCGGGCGCGGGCTTTTGCAATGGTCGCGCACTGCTTTCTGAGGATTCGCGTAGCCAAGGCGCGCGGCAACGTCGCTGGCGGAGAACCATGGTTCACCATCAACCAGCACGACGCGAACGTCGAACCCCTCGAAATTGAACAGATTTACTGTCCGCGCCACGAAATCGTGGTTCGCATTTTGTGGCGCGAGAGCCACGGTATTGCTTTGGATGGTCTGATGCATATATGATGACCTCACACAAGCGTTACGAATGCAGTACAAGAAACCGGGCGGCCACCCGGTTTTTTTGCGTCTGCGTTTTGGGTGATAGTTCTTTCAACGGCAGTTCCTCATGAGTCCCTCAGGGGCTTATTAGCCCTTGCGAAACGACCGAACGTTGCTTCGGCCAGGCTCTGTTCTCGTCATGCGGTCGAGAGCCTCATTGATGATTCGTGCCGCCAGTTGCTCAGGGGTTAAGCCCTTCTGCCTGGCGAGATACGCCAGATCCGAATTGCCCTTCCCGTCGAGCTGGATTCCCAGCTCTTTGCTTTCTGGCACAGGGCCTCCTCGGCCACTTCAGGCCACGTCAGTCTTCGCGTTAAGCTCTTGCATCATCTGGTCGAGACCGCGCTCCAGAATTTCCCTGGCGAGAACGGCCTTTTGGGTGCGCTTGAATCGAGCCATGGCCGAGAGCAGATCGTCGGCAGCCTCATCCAAGCGAACCTTGGTGGGCTTGTTGTGCAGGTGGTCGGGGTCGAAGTACGACACGGTTGGTTCCTTTGTGGTTGAAAGTGATTAAGCGGCGGAAAGCGCGTGGGTCGGATTGCTGTCGATCTGGCTCCACGGGAACGAAGGACACAGGTCGGCACGATTCACAGCGCCATTCGTAAGCGCCTCAATCTGTAGCGCGCGCTTGGCTGGGACCGTGCGCTCTCCTGAACACCATTGGTTGACGGTTGGTGCCGCAACATTCAGCCGGCGCGCCAATTCCGCCTGGCTGCCCAGCACGCGGGATGCTTCTTTGGCTGCTTCTGCTGATTTCATGAGTTCTCTCCTGGAGATTTACCGATGAATATAAGGCATTACCTTATTTCGTACAAGCCATTGCCTAACCGCGCTGGCGATAGGCCTAATTAGGCAATGCTTACCGGACCAGAATTAGGTGCAGCCATTGATGCTGCGCGGATCGCCAAAGGCGTATCCAAGAAACAGCTCGCAGACGACTTCCAGGTGAAGCCTCCGTCGGTACAGGGCTGGGTGAAAAACGGCCGGATCGATAAGTCCAAGCTGATGGACGTGATCGCTTACTTTTCTGACGTGGTGGGCCCTGAGCACTGGGGGCTGCGCCCTGGCTTCTCCTACGAGAGCATCCAGGACGTCACTTCGGAGCCTGTCGCAGAGCCGGCGCCAACCTCAGCTGCCGACATGGTTCGCGCCATGCTCGCCAAGCAAGGCAAGAACTTGTCGGATTCTGCGCGCGCGCAGTTAATTGCAGCCGCCGAAGCGACCGATGAGGGAAATGTGATTACCGTAGACTTCACCCGCCCTGGCCTGGTCGGAGATGAAGTCCGGATCGCCCACTACGATATCCGCGCTGCAATGGGTGGCGGCCAGCTCCCGCACGATTACCCGGAAATGCTCAAGGACATTCGCGTCAGCCCCAGTCACCTGCGGGAAATCGGCGTCGAGTTCGAAGAGCATTACCACCTGAAGGTGGTCACAGGCTGGGGCCAGTCGATGGAGCCCACCATCAAGCACCGCGACCCGCTGATCGTGAACATCAACGTCCGGGACTTCGTGGGGGATGGGGTTTACCTATTCGTCTGGGATGACCTGCTCTACATCAAGCGCCTGCAGGTGGCTGATGAGGAGCACTACGAGATGATTTCGGACAACCCGCGGCACAAGGATCGACTGATCCGACGGGACATGACCTACATCCAGGCCAGGGTGCTGCTGGTCTGGAACGCACATCTGGTATAGCCATGCCCCTAACCAAGCCCAACCAAGAACTACGCCGCGACCTCCAGGGCCTGGCCTCTGACCTGAAATGGTCGGCGGTCGAGCTGAAACGGATTGCTGAGCGCATCAGCCTGTCCGGGAATGACCCAGATGCTCAAGCCGTACTGAGGATGTGCCGGTCCTTTCAGGACGCCGAGGAAAGGCTTGCCGGATATGCAGAGGAAACCCACCTGGGGCTAATTGTCCGGGTAAAGACACCTTGCGAGGTGCCAGAGTGAGGATCCGCCGGGCTGGGGAGGATCGGTTGGAGGGGTATGGGGATGAGGTAAAGGTGGGACAGATCGCGCGACAAAAGGACGGCTGACAGAACTCAGCCTTGAAATGGCTTGCCCGCATGAGGGCCAAGGAATGCTTACGCGGAGCAGTACATGAATGGCTAAGCCATCAAAAATATCCTACGAGGAGGCCATGGCCGGCCTTGAAGCAGAGAAGCATTGGGACGCCGGCGATTCGATTGAGTGGGTGCGCACGTCTGTAAATCTGTGGCCAGCAACATTCAAATTCAGAACAGCGCTTCGGGTTGGAAGCATCCGGCCAGAAGGCTTATTTTTGCAGCTCGACTACAAAGCGAGCTTGATCCAAGACGTTCCGGACAAGGTCTACATGACTTTGCTCGTCAACAACGCAAGAGTTTTTGGCGTAGACGAGAACGGCCAAGCAAACCACATGAACAAGGTGGGCATAGGGAGGGAGCATTTCATGAAGAAAGTCTCTCACCCTCACATGCACATCCCGGTAGCGGAAGCCTCCTATGGCTACAGCGAGCCCTTGGAAGCGCAGCCCGTCTCAAGTCTGTGGCAGGTCTTTCTTGCTCGTGCCAATATCACTGGGGCGCCGCCCCTGAATCTGCCGACGGACGACGATGAACCGCAAATGAGGTTGATATGAACTGCACACAGATGAGTGAGGCTTTCGGCTTGACGTGCACGCATATCAACAGCGGTCTCGTCTACCTGGAAAGCCCGATTTCCCTATCGTTCGACGGAACCTTGATCGGTGCCTATGTCCAAGACATAGGCCAGGGTCGGGTACGCATTACGGATAACGCCGACACCCTTTTCCACGCCATGACAATGGGCGTAAGCCCCAATGCAAACAAAGCAGCCAAGCTGGCAGCGATTGCGGCGGATTGTCATGTTGCGCTTTCGGACAGCGGAGAGCTACACGCATCCTGCTCCCAGCAAGATGTCCCCTACTACATGGCCAGGTTCATCGAGGCTGCCAGCCAGATAAGCCAAGCTTGTGATGCTTGGCGCCCGGTTCCTATTTCGAAGTTTGAGCGAATTGTCTCGAAAGCGCTCCGCGCGGGATTCCCAAAGAGGGTCAAGCGTGACTTCGAGGTCCAGGGAGCTAGCGGCCACAGTCTGAAGTTCCAGTTCGCGCTCGATGTTGAATCTGGGAATCCACAAATAATCCAGACGGTGAGCGCCCAGGACGACAAGCCACACTGGCTTTCGGTATACAGCACCCTTGGGAAAATGGTTGATCTCAAGAATGCATCGCCACAGGCGCGACGGCTGGTTATCTTGGAATCTGCCAATCCGCAAGACCTGGGGAAGGCAGCATCCGCGCTGGCTGAAAGCGCAAGCGTTCTGGTTTTCAAGACGGCGTCCCAGCTTGTGCATGACATCAAGGCGATGGCTGCCTAACTTACAATTTCTGCTTTAGCTATCACTTACAGAGCCCGCTTCGGCGGGCTTTTTCATGCCTGCGTGATGGCGGATGGCCAGAGTGGTAGGATGGCGACTTAATTCACGGGCAGAGTTTTTTTGGATGAAAGCAGTAATCGCAGGCGTGCTCGCCGTTTTGATCGCAGGTGGTGGTTGGTTTGGCTGGAACAAATATCAGAGTGGCTTGGAAACGACTGCGGCCGTCCAGTCCATCCAGCAATCTTCTACGCAGACAGAGCGCCAGTTGAACGCTCGGAAAGAGGACGGGATCACCTTTGCCGAATACTTCAAGCGCTCCACTTCAGTTATGGAGTCGCTTGATCAGTCGATATCAGGCCTTGAGGCTCGCCAGTGGAATTACGCGCCATCTGATCGCGACCTGGCGATTGCTTTCATTGAGCAGTGCAAGGCCATCGTGCGTGCGGCTGAAGCTGACACCCGCCTCATGATGGATGAGAGCAATGCTAGGGAGTCAACTGATGCTGCAAAAAAGGAGCTTGATGAGGCCGACTCGTCTGTAGCTCTGGACTGGGCACTGAAAAGGTACAAGCGCGCCAGCAACGAATTGCTTGAGGTGCTTCACAAGCAGCTAGAGGCAATTGAGGGCAGCACCGATAAAGTCAAAAAAATGGTGGCCGCCGATGATGCCGTAAAATCTGCTTTTGGCCCTGACAAGGGGCTCACACAAACGACCGTGAGCGCAATGAAGAAGTCTTTGGAGCCAGAACCGAAAGAAAAACCTGCAGAGGGCTAACCGCATCTGGCCCGATAAAGCCCGCCAAGCGCGGGCTTTTTTACAGCTGTCAGAAAGGCGCCTCTTCCTCCAGCCTTTCCTCCTCCCAAGCCCTATCCGCAACCAGATCATCGCAATCGTCTGCGCTCTGCGGCTCCCACCGAACCGTCACGCTCCCATCGTCGTTGAACGTTAGGCCCAGCTCTGGCGTCTCGGCCAGCAGCCCCATCACCTCCTCCCATTCCATGTCTCCGTCCGTGTCCAGGCGATGGATTGTCACCCAGCGCTGCGACTGCGCGATCGGGTGGTTGATCATCGACGAAACCCGCAGGCCCAGCCGCTCAAGGGCGGTCATCTCTTGGCGCGCTTGTGGGGTCGAATTCTTCTGCTTGGCCATACCTTCCTCCGTTGACTGTACATACATCCAGTATTAGGCAGAGCTTACCCGAGCTATCGAACGATGCAAGCCCGGAGAGCGGATTAGGCACCCATGAAAAAAGTTAGGCATTACCTATTTACAAGAGTTAGGCATTGGCTTATCGTTCATTCCATCGAGGCGCCACACAGCCCCTCGACAGGCCCTCAAGCCGACCGCTCTTTAACAAGCCAGCGCAACACCGAAACACCAACAGACCGCATTGCCTCTACCGGCGACCGGCGATCAGACGGGTCAGATAGCCCGCCCACGACAGGAACAACCTGTACGGCTGATCGAGAGCGAAAGGCTCGAACCGCGCGAACGACCCGGCAAGCAATGCGCCCCGCGATCCCGGCGGCAGAAGGGAGAAACACCGATTTGAATTAGCGCCCCGAGCTTCGGCATTGAGGGGCGCCGGACCTCATGCACCCTGCCCTAATCACCCGGGCACACAGAGCTGCAGCGTGCATGTTGTAAGGACCTGCGATCCATGGCGAATAGGCACTGATTGCCGCCATGAGGAGGAAGCTCGAAGCCCACACCGACGACGAAGCCTGACCTGCAATCAGCGGCGGGAAAATGGCTATGACATCGCTGACGCAATACCCCGGCCTGTCGCCAGTAGCGAGGCCGGGATTTCACCAGGTGCCATTCCATGAGTGGTATCTGGGAAATCAACCGCCCTGGAGGGCAGCATGTACGCAACTGACGATGAGTTGAAGATCCGTAAATTCGGGCGCGTGACCATCACCAAGGAAGGCATCAGCGTTGAAGGCTTCGACGTGAAGGGCGCCATGTGCCGCGACGTGGCCGTTGTAGCGGCGGCCTGGGCGATCGGTGAGTTGCAGCGCGAGATGCTGAAGACCATCCAGAAGCCCGGCTGCGGAAAAATCAGCGTCGATTAATCAACCACCCTGAGAAAAATACGCGGCCAGCCTTTAGCCCAAGCTAGACAGGGGTTCAACGAGGGGCAGCCGGCATCACATACGCATGACCACAGCTGCCCAAATCAAACTTAAACTCAGCGCATCACGCGCTCAACCTAGCAGCTGATCAATCGCATTGCGCAGACGTTCAGCCGAAGACGAGTTCTCCAGCGAGATTTTTTCTCGGATGTTCCGAAGAGAGCGGCGGGCGCTCTCGTCTTTCTCGAGGAGTTGACGAGCTTGATACGAGCCGGCCATTGCTGCCAGAGCCATAGCTCGATTCATGCTGTTGTTCTTCTCACGAGTATTGTTCTGCTCGTAGTAATCCATGAGCCGTGATTCTGGAGCGCTTCTGACCTTGTCCCACATCGACAATGTGTTCTTGATCATCGAATCGTTCATTGCCTTGCCTGCCGCTTTTCCGAGGCCGGCAACAATGTCGAGAAATCCCATGTTTCAGAATCCTTTGAGTGATTGGCAGTTAGTAGGTCGGCCTTAATGTTAAAAACTTGAGGCTTAACCACTGATTCCAGGAAACACAAAGCTATCCGATGCCCTCACCCACTCACCAGGCTGCATCGGGGTGTGATCTGAAAGCGCAGGCAAGCGCACAACTGGAAGTGGTCAGCCCGCCTGACGTATGTCGGGGTAGCACCAGCGGCGACCAGGTAATGCTGAGTCGAAAAAATGACCCCGGCACCGAGCCGGCCAGATCACACCCCGATGTATCCCGCATCCCCTTCTTGAGTGCCGCTGCGATTCCAGCGTGCGAACCATGGAGAACCCATACATCCTGCCGGGCCGGTAACCCGTCAGCTGCTGCATTACCGAAGACCACAGGCATGCCAATAAGCCCTGTGCAGGGCCTGCACCAAAGAACCGCAGGCGCAGTAGGTAGATTGCCAGGTATGACAGCGCGCCGAGGCCTTCCAGCTCGGCACTGCCTCAGAGAGCAACACCTTTGATGAAAGCCCGGGCAATCCTCGGGCTTTCGCGTTTCGCCCCCTTCCCTTCACATCGACCGCATTGGCAGGCGCCAGGCCACCTTTCACGGTGGGTTTGGTCACCCGCGCCTGGCTCCTGGCCAATGCGGTCATGAGGACACCCCATGTACCAGCCACCAGAACCATCTGGCGTAGGCCATTGCCTGCGCTGTTCGAGCTGCATCGAAGAATCCGAGCAGGTCGGCGGAATTTGCTACGAGTGCCAGCCTGCCGCGCAGGGCGAGCAGCCAGCGTTTCCAGTCCAGGCCAGCGACTACGGCGGCCACGGCACCTGCTTCGGCCTGACCATCCGAGATTACTTCGCGGCCAAGGCGTTGCAGGGCCTCATATCAACCGCAGGCGCTCCGTGCCTGCTGGGCGTGGGTGGTTGCGAGAACGAAACCGCCAGCGCGGCCTACAAGCTGGCCGACGCCATGCTCGTCGCCAGGGTGAATCCATGAGCACCCCTATCGACGTGAAGCAGAACCCTGACGGATCGTGGACTGCCAAAGGCGGAACATCTCTCACGGTCGTGAGCGTAACCGCTGTGACAGAGCACAAGGCGGTGGCCGGCCATGCGGTCGCCATGTCCGCGATTAAGGCGCAGGGCAAAGGCTGGATCAAGTGCTCTGAGCACATGCCTGAGCTGCCCAAGGGTGGCGGAAAGGCTTGGGTAATCGCCTACACACCAGCGCGAAAAGCGCAAAGCGCCTTCAACGGCGCCCGCTTCCTCTTCTGGAATGGCATCGACTGGCGCTACGGGGATGGCTCGCGCTTCGAGCATCGCGTGACGCACTGGCAGCCACACCTCACCCCACCCACCGAGTAACCCACCACCTGGAGCGGCCATGAGTCGCGAGCATGAACTGTACGCGGACAGCGCCCAGGGTCGCGCCTTGGATCGTCGAATGTCCGGCGAGTATGAGGTGCACTGGGCTGAAGGAGTCACTCCCGAGCAGGCTGCCGAGAACAATCAGGCATGGCTCGCAATGCTCCTCGAGCAGGAAGAACACCGCAAGGCGAGCAGCCGACGCGTGATCGCCGCTGCTCTCGACAAGATGGAAGCCATGTGCGGCTCAGGCGCCGCCCGGAGGACAGCATGAACAGGAAGACCAGGCAAGACGTTGTGGACTTCATTGAATCGCGCCTCGAATGGGCTCGCGATCGCTTCACCGACGTGCTCAGGGCTGAACTGGAGACCGCTATCGATCTGGCTGGCCTCACCGGCGCGATAGACCTGCCCGAGCAGCGCCACTACAAGGAGCGGCTGAACCGCTTCGTTATCGCTGATCACCAGCAGTGGATGACCACAAGCGGGAGAGTCGCATGAGCACTGCACCTGTGAAGTCCTTGATCGATGAGCAACTGGAGCAGATTGAGCGCACGCTTGCAGTGATCAGCTTCGGCATCCCATTCAACGAGGCCGTCGGTCTGCCACGCGAAACGTCGGTACAAAGCCTGACGCGCAGCCTTGGCGTCACCATGAAAGGTCGCCGCATCGCCATCCGTGTGCGGCCATGAGCCGCCAGCAAGCTCGGCGCTGGGCTCTCTGGCGCGGAAGCTTCATCACCCTATCCCTTTGCACGATCTGGATGCTCGCCAGCGCTTACGCCGGCTGCATCACATCCTGAGGTAACCATGAACACAACACCCCGCCTGGCCGCCCAGCTCGACTGGATGACGGTCGGATCGTTCTCGCCTGAGCGGTACCAGGGCGACGAGCGAAAAGAGTACGAAGAAGAGGCCGCTCGCATTGAGCGGCAGTGGGACAACCAACCGAACTGAGGGCATCCCAATGTTCAAGAAAGCCGAACGTAAGCAGGCAAGGCTACGGCTAGCACTTACCGGCCCATCTGGATCTGGCAAGACCTATTCCGCGCTGCAACTGGCCATCGGCCTGGGCGGCCCGATTGCAGTCATCGACACCGAGCACGAAAGCGCCTCGCTGTATGCCGACTTGACCGACTTCGACGTCATGGGGCTGAGCGCGCCGTACTCGCCGGAGCGGTACATCGAGGCCATCAAGGCTGCGGAGGCTGGCGGCTACTCCACGCTGATCATCGATAGCTACTCGCATGAGTGGGTCGGCTCCGGCGGTTGCCTGGAGATCAACGACACGATCGCCAAGCAGCGCTACAAGGGCAACACCTGGTCGGCCTGGAACGAGACGACGCCGCGCCACCGCAAGCTGGTCGACACCATACTGACCAGCCCGCTGCACATCATCTGCACGATGCGCAGCAAAACCGAGACGGTCCAGGGCGAAGGCAAGAAAATCCTCAAGCTTGGCATGAAGTCGGAGCAGCGTGACGGCTCTGACTACGAGTTCACCGTGGTGCTCGACCTCCTCCACGACGGCAATGTTGCCGTGGCCACCAAGGACCGTACCCGCCTCTTCGATCAGCCGGAGGTTGTCAGTCCGGATACCGGCCGGCGCCTTCTGGCCTGGCTGAACGATGGCAAGTCTCAAGCTGATCTCCAGGCTGCGGCACTCGACGACGCCCTGTCGAAGATCCCGATCACAGAGACGATGCAGGAGCTACAGAGCGTGTTCTCGGCAGCCTATCGCGTCCTCGAGCAGTCCCCTCACCTACTTGCGCAGCTGAACGCCGCGAAGGACCAGCGCAAGTACGAACTCACACCTCAGGAGCAATCGGCATGAATGCCTTCATCTTCGACAGCGAAACCACAGGTTTCAACGAGCCTCAACTGGTTGAGGCAGCCTGGCTGCAACTGGCAGCCATCCCGGGCTTGCCAGTGGCCAGCGAATTCCTGCAGCGCTACAAACCGGGCAAGCCGATTGAGCTCGGCGCCTTGGCCACCAGCCACATCCTTGATGAGGAGTTGGTGGATTGCCCAGACCACACCGAATTCGCGCTGCCTGCCGAGGTTGAGTATCTGATTGGTCACAACGTCGACTACGACTGGGGCGTCATCGGCAAGCCAGAGCTCAAGCGCATCTGCACCGCAGCCCTGAGCCGCCGACTGTGGCCCGACGCCGACAGCCACTCCCAATCGGCGATGATCTACCTGCACTACCGGGAGCAAGCTCCGGGCCTGCTCCGCAATGCACACGCCGCCCTGGATGATGTGAAGAATTGCCGACTGCTGTTGGTCAAGATTCTCGATGCCCTAACTACCGAACTGGGCCGCCCGGTGGCCGACTGGGAAGAACTCTGGAGTATCTCCGAAGACGCCCGCATCCCGACCGTGATCGGCTTCGGCAAGCACCGCGGCACCAAGTTCAGCGATCTGCCGGCCGACTATCGCCGCTGGCTGCTCAACCAACCTGACCTCGACCCGTTCGTTCGCAAAGCACTGCAGCGCTAGGAGACAACATGGCCCGCGGAGTAAACAAAGTCATCCTGGTCGGCACCTGCGGCCAGGACCCCGAGGTCCGCTACTTGCCCAATGGCAACGCGGTCACCAACCTGAGCCTTGCCACCAGCGAGGCCTGGACAGACAAGCAGACCGGGCAGAAGGTCGAGAAGACCGAATGGCACCGGGTGGTGCTGTTTGGCAAGGTCGCCGAAATCGCTGGCGAGTATCTGCGCAAGGGTTCCCAGTGCTACATCGAGGGCAAGCTCAAGACCCGCGAATGGGAAAAGGACGGCATCAAGCGGTACAGCACTGAGGTGCACGTCGACATCAACGGCACTATGCAGCTGCTGGGCGGTCGGCCGGACAGCCAGGGCGGCGGGCAGCAGCAACAGCGCCAGCCTCAACAGCAACGGCAGCAACAGCGCCGGGATCCTCGGCAGAGCAACCAGCCGCAGCCAGATCCAGACGATAGCTTCGATTCCGATATCCCCTTCTAACTCCAATCGGAGGCGCCATGAAGCACTGCAACCAGTGCGGCGCTCAGAAAGCGGTCAGCGATTTCTATCCTAGGCGCGCAGTCTGCAAAGACTGCGTAAAGGCCAAGGTGCGCTTGAACTATGCGCAGAATCGCGAGCATTACCGTGAGTACGAGCGCAGCCGTCTTCAAAACCCTAAGCGGGCGGACGCTCGTGCTCGTTACGCAGCAAGCGATTCTGGCCGTAAACGATCGAACGCGGCAAAGCTTGCCTACATCGAGCGCAACCGGGCTAAGCGCGATGCTCATTTGCAGGTAGAAAACGCAGTGAAGCGTGGCGACCTATGGAAATCACCATGCTGCATGGCGCCCGACTGCTTCAGTACCACCAACATCCAAGGACATCACGCCCAATACGAAGACCCTTTGTCAGTGGTCTGGCTTTGCGCGAGGTGCCACGCACAACTGCATCGCGAGTACCGCCTGATGCAAGGAGCAGCATAAACATGCCACTCACCGCCACCGCCGACCTCCTCCAGCGCCGGAAGGAACTGGAGCAGCACCTGCAGTTGCTGTTCAACCGCAGCTGCCAATGGGGCCGCACCGAACGTGTGCGCGGCGCCGCCACCATCGAGAACCTGACCCAGCAACTGGTCGAGGTCACCGAGCAGATCGAAACGGCGCGCGCGGCATGAGGCGGATCAACAACCTGGTCCGCCAGCGCAGGCGGCAAGAACATTTCCACCTGCCGCCCAGCGGCCTCACGGAGCACCGAAATGCAGAAAGCCCCCTCTGGAGTCGTAACCCTGCCGGCCTGGATGAATCGGCCGGTCAAGAAGCTATACAACACCCGCAGCGGCGGCCAGTACCGTGCGGATGAAGTGGCTCTGGCCTTCGCGCTGAGCCTGCGCTTCCACGACAGCGCCGACCATCTGCGCAGGCTGGCCCGGCGCCTAGTGGACAAGGTCTGCCTTGAGCACCAGCCGAACATGAAGCGCCTGGCCCGCGAGCCGGACGACGCCAAGGTGTTCGACGCGGCTCTCAAGATCATCAATCGGGTGTGTGACCTGCTGGAGTACGCCCCGGGCACCCGCTTTGTGCGCAATGGAGGCGATGATGGCTCTGACGCAGCAGCAGCGTGACGAGAAGCGCAGGGCCAAGGCCGAGCGCCTAAAGGAAGAAGACCTGCGCTTGAAGGTTCGACCAGGGACTAAACAGGCCCTGCTGGAACTGATGGAGTGGGCCGGGATCGAGGAACAGGGCGAGGCGATGACGCTGATGATTCATCACATCGAAGCGCTCGGGCATCACGCGCTGTTCAGGATCGCGCGCCACGAAATCGATGCTCACCGATCTGTGGCGCGGACTGAGCCACTTCGGTTGTCAGCCAGGAAGCGAACCGGACAGCACCTGCGCGCCATCTGCGGCTGGGCAGACGCCACCTGCAGCCAGATGATTGAGGCGCTGATCCACGGCATCCATGCGCTGGGCAGGCTGCACGCGGCGAAGTTTCTCACCCCGCCGCGGCATGAGATCAGCATATCGCCACGCTTGGCACTGGCCTTCGACCGGAAGAGCATGCTGATGATTCAGCAAGACCCGGGCGACGAGGTAATCAGGCCTGTTTTTTGATCACAGTCCTTTGTTGAGAATTGACTTGGCAAATTCTGCATGCGCAGCCTTCTGCATTTCCAACCAATTATCGAAGTCTGTGTTTTCCGATATGAAGGCGTCCCATTCAGCGTCAGGGATCGCGGCGAAATCTTCAGCGGAATCGACTTTGAATCCGGAGGCTGCGAACAGCGCGCCAAGATCTTCAAAATTGCTGTGGGCAGCTATGAAAGTCGGATTCATCAAATCCACAAGCTTCACCTGCTTAGTGGCTTGCAGCTCCTTTGCATTTTTCATCAGTTTGTCTAAACCGCTTCGGTTGATTTTGACCGACATACCTGACTCCGCTCTGTAGCCGGCCCCAATGCCGGTCACCCGTAATACCCCATCCCAAACCAAATTGCCACCATGCCGCATCCGGCCCCTCGGAGGCATGACGCTGCCAACACAAATCAGGAGAGTGCGATGAGCAAAGCCCTGAATCTGGTTTATGGCGTCGGAGCAAACGACGCCGACTATCAGGTCTGCCTTACCGAAACGGTAGGCGGACGCCGGCGATCTGTATGGACCTGCCCGTTCTACAAGACATGGACCGGAATGCTGGAGCGCTGCTATAGCGAGAAGTTTCAGAACAGAAACCCCACCTATCACGACTGCTCGGCATCCAGCGATTGGCTCATCTTTTCGTCCTTCAGGGCCTGGATGTCCGCACAAGACTATGAAGGCAAGCACCTGGACAAAGATCTGCTTTTTCCAGGCAACAAGGTGTATTCACTGGATACTTGCGCGTTTATCCCGCCCGACCTGAACAGATTCATGGTCGATAGCCGGGCGATACGTGGAGACCTGCCAATCGGAGTTTCCTGGCACAAGGCGCGGCAGAGGTTCGTGGCTCAGTGCAGGAACCCTTTCACTGGTCGTCACGAATTTCTCGGCTATCACGCCAGCGCCTCCGAAGCGCACCAGTCATGGCGAGAGCACAAGCACCGGATTGCAATTGCCTACGCCGAAATGCAGTCGGACCCTCGTATCGCCGCCGCATTACGTACTCGATACGCCGCCTGACCCTCAGGCGCTGCCCGCCAGAGCCTTAACACTTTCCGCCGAGGACAGGTGGCAACGCTGTGAAGAACCAGTAGATCCCAGTTCCTAACACCAGGGTCCACCGGCTTTCTGGGTTGAGAAACATCCCGGCCACGCCAAGTGCGATCAGCGCAACGCCAGCCCACCGTCTGCGCTTCGGGTTAAACCATAGCTGGAACGCTCGAAGCCTTTCGCGCAACCCCATTACCGCTCTCCCTGTTTGGTAAGCGGCGAAGCATATCACTCCGCGCTGCCCGCCAGCGCCTTCCCCTATTCAACGATAACGCCTCCCCGGCGAGGGCGGCGCCTACACGCATGGAGCAAGCCATGACCCAGCAGCACCGAATACTGGTCGGCGACTGCATCGAAATGATGCGGACGCTGCCAGATCAGTCCGCGCACACCTGCATCACCAGCCCACCCTACTTCGGTCTGCGAGACTATGGCGTCGACGGCCAGATCGGCCTGGAGGCCTCCCCGCGCGAATTCATCGAAAATCTGGTGCAGGTGTTCCGCGAGGTGCGCCGTGTGCTGCGCGACGATGGAACGCTGTGGGTGAACATGGGCGACAGCTACGCCGGCAGCTGGGGCGCACACGGCCGCGACGATATGGGCCTGGGCGTTTCATCGCTCAGTGCCCGCCAGGTTGCTGCCAGCGCACGCAAGGCGAAGAAGCCAAATCATGGCGGATTCAAGCCGAAGGACCTGATGGGCATGCCATGGCGCCTGGCCTTTGCGCTGCAGGATGACGGCTGGTATCTCCGGCAGGACATCATCTGGCACAAGCCGAATCCGATGCCTGAAAGCGTGCGTGATCGGTGCACCAAGGCCCACGAATATCTGTTCCTACTGAGCAAGGGGCCGAAGTACTTCTTCGATCAGGAAGCGATCAGGGAGCCGGCCAACCTGACGGGCAAGGGCTCGGCGAACACCTTTCGTGGCGGCGCCTACTGCCAAGGCTCGACATTCGACAACTCAGCCGGCGGCAACCGAACGGTTTCCGGAAACACGGTACCGCGAAACAACGGCGTGGGCTGGGGTCACGGCAGCAAACCAAAGCCTCGGACGGTGGGAAGCAAGCGCAACAGCTTCGCCCGCGAGACGAAGTACTCCGACGGCGACCACGGCCAGACCGGCCAACACCGCGCAGATCGTGAAGACATCGACTACGACACCACCCGCAATAAGCGGAGCGTATGGTCAGTGGCCACCAACGGGTTCAAAGGCGCTCACTTCGCCACGTTCCCGCCCGAGCTGATCCGTCCGTGCATCCTTGCCAGCGCCCCGCGCGGCGGGCTGGTGCTGGACCCCTTCGGTGGTGCCGGCACCACGTCGCTGGTCGCTATGCAGGAAGGCCGGCAGTCGGTGATCTGCGAGCTGAATCCTGAATACGCCGCCCTCGCCCGCCAGCGTCTGGACACAGCCTGGATTGAAGGCGCCGCACAGATGGACTTCCTGCTGGATCAATCGCCAGCCGCTTAATCACGGAGTATCCCCATGCCCACAGAAAACCGATCCAGAAACACCGAACTTGCAGTCCAGCACCCACAAGGGCGCCGTGAGCGATTCCAGAAATGGGTTCTCAGCACCAAGCATCCTGTGCTCGGCTACCTGGACGGCACCTGGCTCGCCCGTGGCGACGACCGCGAAGGCTATGCAGATAAGTACGTCCAGGGCCTCTGGGTAGCATTCAAACAATTCGACCAGCCAGCCCCGCAGCCCCACCCCGAACCTATAGCCTGGATGGTTGGTACTGCCTTCTGGTGGACCAAAGAAGAGGCAGAGCGGGATGCGGCGGCGACTGGGCTGCCGATGATTCCAGTTGGGCCGACTGTCGATACCGCCGAGGTTGAGCGGCTGCGGGAAGAAAACGCAGAGCTCGTCGCACTAGTCGAGCAACAAGGATTGCTACTTAGCGAAACTGCAATCGCACTCAGGGGGCCAGAGCCACCGAAGACCCGCTACAGTCACGCCGACATTCCATCACGTGTAAAGGCGGCAGTTCAGCATATAGCCGAGCGGGATGCGCTGCTGCGCGACTTCCTTGAGGTTGCAACTGGCGGCTTCTCGGATAGCGATCATGTTCTGCGCGTGCGGCGACACCTTGAGACCTTCCTTTCCGCCAGCGCAGAGCCGGAGGCAACGTGAAGACGCACTTCGCACCATTCACCGACCTGGAAGACATTGAGCAGGCGCCCTGCGGTACCTGGCTGGGCGAGACCAGCGAGGTATCAGGCGACTGGGCCAAAGTCGATTGCCTGCTCTGCAAGAGGCGCCGAGAAAGGTTCAACGCAGCCGCAGCAGAAGAAGAACGCTTCATCGTCGACCAGATGGGCGACATGGCGGCCTTCATGCGCGCGCAAGGCTAGACCGCTACGGAGCACATCTGTACTCCACCCCGTTGCAGCCAATCTCCCCTATCCCGAGCAGGCGACCTTGTCGAATTTTGGGAGAGTGTCTGTAGCAATTCGGCGAGCTCGCCCTACTCCCCAGGCCAAAGCCCTTGTCATGGATTCACCGGGCCGGGAATCAAACGCCTCTTCGTGAAGGGCCATGCCACTCTCGGCATACACCCCAATGAACATCTGCGTGTTACCCGTTCGCGACAGGCGCACCTGAACATCAATGTGCGTTCCATCGCTGAGGGTTTCGTCGTGAGCACGGTGGTGAAGCGTTGGATCAGCCCACCCCCAGAAAACTTCACCGCGAATCCTCATGTCGGCCTCCTACGACTTTCGTCTAATCAGCTTGTGTCAACCCACCTTAGCCCCGGTTGTCTCGACCGCAAAAACAATGTTCTGAAAAGCGCGCTGAATCGGACAACCGGCCGAATTTCTTGTACGAAAACATAATCTTGTACAACTCACTGCCGCGATATGGCGGCCAAGGAATCGTCATGCCCAAGAAAAGGGTGGCCATGAAAGCCCGCATCGAAAAGAAGCTCAGCAAGCGCCTGGTCGAGTTGTTGCCCTCGGTGTACCGCAAGGCCTGGCGTGATCAGGAGCCGACGGAGCTGGCGTATGACCAGGGCTCCTGTGTGCGACACGTTCTGAGCGTGGGCGGCGGCGTGGACTATTGGGGCGAAGGACAGGACGCCTACACCGTCTGGGAGGACTGGCAGATGAACTGGTGCTGGCACGGGCCATTCGAGACCTACCCAAACGGCCATCGCTTTGAGGGATACCCCAACATTGATGGATTCCGGCCCACCACAATCAACCTGCTGAAGCTGGCTGCCCAATGCGAGCGGACCAGTAAGGAGTGGCCATGATGACCCGCCTCGCCCTCTGCCTCCTGCTGCTGGCCACCGGCGCCAGCGCGGAGCAGCTCACGCCGAGCATAGATGTGCTCCACGACGACAAGCGATCAGTTACCTGCTGGAAATATGCCGCAGGCAACGCTGGCGGACTCAGCTGCATACCTGACTGGATGTTGCGTGGCCCGAACCAGGCCGGCAACGAGCGCCAGCTCTCCCCGCATGAAACCCAACCCGAACCTACACCCGCTCTGGCGCCTGAGCGCTGGATTGATAAGAGGTATCAGCTGTGAGCAAGATCGACTGGAGCAAAGCGCCAGAATGGGCAGACGGCCATGGCCTAGTCGCCCATCACGGCATCACCGAGGCGTGGATCAACATGGACCAGTACGCTGTGGTCGGCGCCGAGGATCGCGCTTATCCATATGGCGGTGGCGCGGGCGAGACGCGGCACAACTTCACCCGGGGCCAGGTGCAGTACATCACGCCGCGGCCGGCGCGCTGGGATGGCGAAGGCCTGCCGCCAATTGGCCAGAAGATCGAAATGAAGAACAAACGCTCCACAGAAGATTGGGCTCGGCCTGGATTTCAGGAAGTGACCATCACCGCCATGGGCGCACAGCTGTTTCTGGTCACCTACCGCGATGGCGGCGAAGAAAACTGCGGCCATCTCAGCGAGTACGATTTCCGGCCGCTCAGCTCTCCTGAACAAAGGGCGGCGGAAGAACGCCAGCGCGCTGCGCGACAAATGTGCCTGGATGCCGGTCATGAATCCCCAACACCCGGGCAGATCAATATGGGGCTGAGGCTCTACGACGCCGGCTACCGCAAGCAGGTGGAGCAATGATCGAGCAATTCACCCTGTACGAACTGGAGGCCGCTCTGAAAGGCCGCGCCATTCCCGGCGATCTTCGATGCGGCGAAACCATCGCACAATACCTACACCGCGAGATCCAGCGCTTGGCCACAGAGCGGGACAATCTTCGCCAAGAGCGCGACGGCCTGCTCGAAGCCGGCGCCCACCTACTGTAACCCCTCCCTCTACTACTCAAGCCCGCCGACATGCGCGGGCGTACAGGTATTTATATGAGCTCACTAAATCTATTGCCCTGGAAAATTGAAGCCCATCAGGGATTTCTATCAGAGCCTACGACGTTTCAAGTTAAGGACAGTGCTGGCAACTCGGTCTCCGACTTTTACCTATCGAAAGAAATGGCAAATTTCATCTGTTGTGCGCCGCTGCTACTGGCCGACCTGATCGATGCCGCCGCCCAGCTGCGCAAGTACGAGACCCTTCACCGCGCCAAGGGCACCGAGGACAGCCTGGCCAAGGCCGAGGTCAACGCCGAACTGGCCGCGCGCTTCGAGCAGACCATCGCCAAGGCTACGGCCTGACCTCAATTCCCTGTAGGAGCTGACATGCTCGAAACCATCGAGGTGGTGCGCATCAAGCGCTTCGCCGCAAACACTGCTGGCCGCGATTTCGCGGTCGGCGACATTCACGGGCACTTCACACGGCTGCAGGCCGCGCTGGACGCAGCCGGCTTCAACCCAGTAGTTGACCGGCTGTTCAGCGTGGGCGACCTGGTAGACCGTGGACCGGAGTGCCGCGACGTGCTCAGTTGGCTGGCCAAGCCATGGTTCCACACAGTGCGCGGCAACCACGACGACTACGTCTGCCGGTTCGATACCTGCGACGTGGACAACTGGGTATACAACGGTGGCTCTTGGTTCGCTGGGCTGCCATGGGATGAACAGCGAGAGTTCGCCGCCCAGTTCCGCGAATTGCCAATCGCCATCGAAGTGGAGACACCTGGCGGCCTGGTCGGTGTCGTGCACGCTGACTGCCCATTCCCGTCCTGGGGCCAGTTGCGGACCGCACTGGAATCTCCAGAAACAGCCAAGCAACTGCGCCTGACACAGAACACCTGCATGTGGTCGCGCAGCCGCATTGAGCTTCGCGATAACGAACCGATTGATGGAGTTCGCGCCGTAGTGGTTGGCCATACGCCCCTTCCCAGTCCGGCATCGCTAGGAAACGTGATCTACATCGACACCATTGGGTGGAGACCTCAGGACGGCGGGTACTTCACCCTGCTCGACCTTGCCAGCCTCGAAACAATCCCGCCAACGCCCGAGAAGCTCAGCTGGGACTGAGCCAGGAGACCATCCATGAACCTGATCGACTGCTACGTCACGAAGATCCTCGGCGAGCCGTACCGCAAGTTCGGCCACTGGTGGGTAGAGGCCGAGTACGAATCGGAAGGCCGCCCCGGCAAAACCCAGCTCATGTTCCGCACCGAGGAAGCCGCCCGGGCGGCCAAGGTCGGGCACCACTTCACGGCCTGACCCTTCTATAAAGGAGACACCCATGCGACCCGCAGAAAACATCGACCGCTTCCTGCGCCTCGACGAGGTGCTGCACGTGACCGGCATTGGCCGGAACACCGTCTATCGCAGAATCCGTGAAGGCACCTTCCCAAAACAGGTTAAGATAGGCCCCAATTCGGTTGCCTGGCGCCAGTCGGATATCACCCAGTGGATGACCTCTTTCGACCCCAGCGACGACCAATCAGTACATTGAGCAGTACATTGAAACACCAATTTCCGCTCAAGCCCTTATCCCACCAGCTATACAGGTCCACCAGTGGAAATCTTCAAGGAATTTACATTCGAATCGGCTCACCGCCTGCCCCACGTCCCTGAAGGGCACAAATGCGGCCGCCTGCATGGCCATTCGTTCAAGGTCGGCCTGCACCTGACCGGCCCGCTGGACCCGCACACCGGCTGGATTCGCGACTTCGCCGAGGTCAAGGCGATCTTCAAGCCAATCTATGACAAGCTGGACCACAACTACCTGAACGACATCCCGGGCCTGGAAAACCCCACCAGTGAAGTGATCGCCAAGTGGATCTGGGAGCAGGTCAAACCGCTGATGCCAGAGCTGTCGAAGGTGCGCATCCACGAAACCTGCACCAGCGGGTGTGAATACACCGGCGACTGATTCGGTCGCTTCACTGGCCTCTTCGCGGGCAAGCCCGCTCCCACAGGTACATCACGCCATCAAGAGCAGTGGTAATGCTGTCGGAGCCGGCTTGCCCGCGAAGAGGCCAGCAGCTTTATCAAATAGTTTCAGCCTTGCCCCGACTGCAAGGCATCACGCAGGAAACTTGGCGCGATGTAGCGCTGGTAATGCGCTTCTGAAAGCAGGAAGAATTCGCGGTCGATGGCATCGCGCAATTGCGGCAGTTCCCAGTCACGGAACTCTGGCAGCAAGACCATGCCATAGGCCTCAAGGTCCCGGATCATCCGCGCCCCACGGGCAATCAACTGGTACGCCCAGCAATACGCCGACTGCTGCTCGACAAAGCGGATGGAGCGCTGTTCCAGCTGCTGGCGCAGCAAGCCTTTGTCGAACACCTCCAGCTTGGCCATCATCACCTGCACCAGCAACTGCTCAAGGCGCAGCCATACCGCGCGCTTCTGCGCGTCGTCGTAGCCGTTCCAGTTGATCACTTCGTGGTGGAAGCGCTTGCAGCCACGGCACACCGTGTCTCCGTACACCGTGGAGCACAGGCCGACACAAGGGGTCTTGATGGACTTGTTGGACATGAAAAACAACAGCTTGGCGGTGGAACACGGCCCCATGTTAGCCCTTTGTCTAACCAGGGTCACTCGTTAAAGTCATCTTCTGCGCCTTACCTTCAGGCTTTTTTTGCCGTAGAATCATCCCGCCTTTTCAAAGGCAACAATGTCCGTTGGAAGCTGTTTTCAAAGCGTCACGAGCACAGTTAATCCGGTAGAACGGCGTTGGCCCGGGCCATGCACCCCTCGCATGCCCGCGCCAGCCCTCATCAGCTCCCCGTTCTGCAGGCGTAAAACTTTGAAAGCAGCTTCTGTAAGGATTCTTTGCGACCCTGGCTGGGCGGCCCACAAAGCCGTAGCAGCGCATGGGTGCATGGAATGCTGGATGAGCGTCCCGGACCCCCTTTAGGGACCACTGATGAGGGAAATAACTGTGCTTGAAGCCTACCGCAAACACATCGAAGAGCGTGCCGCCCTGGGTATCGTGCCCCAGCCGCTGAACGCCGAACAAACTGCAGGCCTGGTCGAGCTGCTGAAAAACCCGCCGGCCGGCGAAGAAGCCTTCCTCGTAGACCTGATCACCAACCGCGTACCGCCAGGGGTCGACGAAGCTGCCTACGTCAAGGCTGCTTTCCTCTCCGCCGTCGCCAAGGGCGAAGCCAAGTCGCCACTGATCGACCGCAAGCACGCCACCGAACTGCTGGGCACCATGCAGGGCGGCTACAACATCGAAACGCTGGTCGCACTGCTGGATGACGCCGAACTGGGCGCCGTCGCGGCCGAACAGCTCAAGCACACCCTGCTGATGTTCGATGCCTTCCACGACGTGGCCGAAAAAGCCAAGGCGGGCAACGTCCACGCCAAGGCCGTGCTGGAGTCCTGGGCTGCCGGCGAGTGGTTCACCTCGCGCCCGGCCATCGCCGACAAGTACACCCTGACCGTGTTCAAGGTGCCTGGCGAGACCAACACCGACGACCTGTCCCCTGCCCCGGACGCCTGGTCGCGCCCTGACATCCCGCTGCACGCCCTGGCCATGCTGAAAATGGCCCGTGACGGCATCGAGCCCTCGCAGCCAGGTTCGGTCGGCCCGCTGGCCCAGATCGAAGCCGTCAAGGCCAAAGGCTTCCCGGTTGCCTACGTCGGTGACGTGGTCGGTACCGGTTCGTCGCGTAAATCCGCCACCAACTCGGTGCTGTGGTTCTTCGGTGACGACATCCCGTACGTGCCGAACAAGCGCGCCGGCGGCTTCTGCTTCGGCACCAAGATCGCCCCGATCTTCTACAACACCATGGAAGACGCCGGCGCCCTGCCGATCGAATTCGACTGCACCAACCTGGCCATGGGCGACGTCATCGACGTGTACCCGTTCAAAGGTGAAGTGCGCCGCCACGGCAGCGACGAGCTGGTTACCGAGTTCGCGCTGAAAACCGAAGTATTGCTGGATGAAGTCCGCGCTGGCGGCCGCATCCCGCTGATCGTCGGCCGTGGCCTGACCGAAAAAGCCCGCGCCGAGCTGGGCCAGGGCCCATCGGACCTGTTCAAGAAGCCAGAGCAGCCTGCCGACACCGGCAAGGGCTTCACCCTGGCGCAGAAGATGGTCGGCCGTGCCTGTGGCCTGCCAGAAGGCCAGGGCGTGCGCCCGGGTGCCTACTGCGAGCCTAAGATGACCACCGTCGGCTCCCAGGACACCACTGGTCCGATGACCCGTGACGAGCTGAAAGACCTTGCTTGCCTGGGCTTCTCCGCTGACCTGGTCATGCAGTCGTTCTGCCACACCGCGGCCTATCCGAAGCCGATCGACGTCACCACCCACCACACCCTGCCAGACTTCATCCGCACCCGTGGCGGCGTGTCGCTGCGCCCGGGCGACGGCATCATCCACAGCTGGCTGAACCGCATGCTGATGCCTGACACCGTGGGTACCGGTGGCGACTCGCACACCCGCTTCCCGATCGGCATCTCGTTCCCGGCCGGTTCCGGCCTGGTAGCCTTCGCCGCTGCCACCGGCGTCATGCCGCTGGACATGCCAGAGTCGATCCTGGTGCGCTTCAAGGGCAAACTGCAACCTGGCATCACCCTGCGTGACCTGGTGCATGCGATCCCTTACTACGCCATCCAGCAAGGCCTGCTGACCGTCGAGAAGAAAGGCAAGAAAAACGCCTTCTCCGGCCGCATCCTGGAAATCGAAGGCCTGGACGAACTGACCGTCGAGCAAGCCTTCGAGCTGTCCGACGCCTCGGCTGAGCGTTCTGCTGCCGGTTGCACCATCAAACTGCCAGAGAAGGCCATCGCCGAGTACCTGCAGTCCAACATCACCCTGCTGCGCTGGATGATCGGCGAAGGCTACGGCGATGCCCGCACCCTGGAGCGCCGCGCCCAGGCCATGGAAGCCTGGCTGGCCAAGCCTGAGCTGCTGTCGGCCGACGCCGATGCCGAATACGCCGAAATCATCGAAATCGACCTGGCCGACGTCAAAGAGCCTGTGCTCTGCGCGCCGAACGACCCGGACGATGCCCGCCTGCTGTCTTCGGTACAGGGCGAGAAGATCGACGAAGTGTTCATCGGCTCGTGCATGACCAACATCGGTCACTTCCGCGCTGCCGGCAAGCTGCTGGAAAAGGTCAAGGGCGGTATTCCGACCCGTCTGTGGCTGGCCCCGCCAACCAAGATGGACGCCCACCAGCTGACCGAAGAAGGCTACTACGGCATCTACGGCAAGGCCGGTGCGCGCATGGAAATGCCAGGCTGCTCGCTGTGCATGGGTAACCAGGCACGTGTTCAGACCGGTTCGACCGTGGTCTCCACCTCGACCCGTAACTTCCCGAACCGTCTGGGCGACGCCACCAACGTGTACCTGGCATCGGCCGAGCTGGCTGCTGTCGCTTCGATCATCGGCAAGCTGCCGACCGTCGAAGAGTACATGCAGTACGCGAAAGACATCGACAGCATGGCTGCCGACGTTTACCGCTACCTGAGCTTCGACCAGATCGCCGAGTTCCGCGAAGCGGCAGCCAACGCCAAGATCCCGGTGGTTCAGGCGTAAGCTGAGTTACACGCTGTAAAAGAAAGCCCCGGCAGCGATGCCGGGGCTTTTTCATTTGCCTGCTCACACCCGCTCAGATCACGAACAAATCCACAAAGCGGTGCACCGCCATCGCTTCCAGCATTTGCTGGTCCTTGCACACTTCCAGCACCTCCCCACACCGCTGCCGCGCAAACCGCGTTGCCAGGTTGGCCCTGAACTTGGCCTCCAGCAGGGGTATGCCCTCCCCTCGCCGCCGCCGGTGCCCGATCGGGTATTCCACCACCACCTGCTCGGTACTGCTGCCATCCTTGAAGAACACCTGCAGCGCATTGGCGATCGAGCGCTTGTCCGGCTCGAGGTACTCGCGGCTGAAGCGCGGGTCTTCCACCACTTCCATCTTCTCGCGCAGGCGGTCGATGCTGGGGTGGTTGGCATGGAAGGTGTCTTCATAGTGCTCCGCCACCAGATGCCCGAAGATCAACGGCACTGCCACCATGTACTGCAAACAGTGGTCACGGTCAGCGGCATTGGCCAGCGGGCCGCTCTTGGAAATGATGCGGATTGCCGACTCCTGGGTGGTGATGACGATGCGGTCGATTTCATGCAGGCGGTTACGCACCCGTGGGTGCAGGGTGACCGCCGCTTCGCAGGCAGTCTGGGCGTGAAATTCGGCAGGGAAGCTGACCTTGAACAGCACATTTTCCATCACGTAGCTGCCCAGGGCCTGAGGCAGACGCAGTTCGTACTGCCCGGCGGGCTTGAGCGCCAGGTCCTTGTTGGTATGGCTGAACGATACGTCGTAGAAGCCCCACTGTGGGGCCGTGAGCACACCCGGTACGCCCATCTCACCGCGCAGGGCGATATCGGCCAGGCGCACGCCACGGCTGGACGCATCACCCGCCGCCCAGGACTTGCGTGAGCCGGCATTGGGCGCATGCCGATAGGTGCGCAGGGCCTGGCCATCGACGAAGGCATGGGACAACGCCGAGAGCATCTGTTCGCGGTTGGCGCCCATCAACCTGGCGCACACGGCAGTCGAGGCCACTTTCACCAAAATGACATGATCGAGACCGACACGGTTGAACGAGTTTTCCAGTGCCAGCACACCCTGGATCTCATGGGCCATGACCATGGCTTCGAGCACATCACGCATCAGCAGCGGTTTTTCACCAGCGGCCACACGCTTCTGCGACAGGTGATCGGCAACGGCCAGGATACCGCCCAGGTTGTCCGAGGGGTGAGCCCATTCGGCTGCCAGCCAGGTGTCGTTGTAATCCAGCCAGCGCACGGTGCAGCCAATGTCCCAGGCCGCCTTGACCGGGTCGAGCCGGTAGGCGGTACCGGGGACGCGGGCACCATTGGGCACCAACGTGCCTTCAACCTGAGGACCGAGCAGTTTGGTACATTCGGGAAAGCGCAGGGCCAGCAGGCCGCAGCCCAAGGTGTCCATCAGGCAGTTGCGTGCGGTGTCGAGGGCTTCGGCGGAATCGACCCGGTAGCCGAGGGCGTAGTCGGCCAGGGTTTGCAGCACTCGGTCGTAGTCCGGGCGGTCGTTCAGGTCAACGTTGGCGCTCATATGCAGCTCCTGTGAAAGGGGGCTGCTGTGCAGCCCCTCTTGAAGCCGAGCGCCATTGGTGCGTTAGAAGCTATCGCCAGGCACGCGAACCCAGCCCTCCATCAGCACGCGAGCACTGCGGCTCATGATTGCCTTGGTCACTGTCCACTCACCATTCACCTGACGCGCCTCGGCCCCGACCCGCAAGGTGCCCGAGGGGTGGCCGAAACGCACGGCGCTACGCTCCCCCCCGCCAGCCGCGAGGTTGACCAGCGTGCCCGGAATGGCCGCCGCAGTGCCAATCGCCACCGCAGCCGTCCCCATCATCGCATGGTGCAGCTTACCCATGGACAAGGCGCGCACCAGCAGGTCGATATCACCCGCTTGCACCGCCTTGCCACTGGACGCAGTGTAGGTGCTCGGCGGCGCAACGAACGCCACTTTTGGTGTGTGCTGACGTCCGGCTGCCTGGTCGACGTTTTCAATAAGGCCCATGCGCACGGCACCGTAAGCGCGAATGGTCTCGAAGCGCAGCAGCGCCTGAGGGTCCCCGTTGATGGCATCCTGCAGTTCAGCACCGGTGTAACCGATATCGGCCGCATTGACAAAGATGGTAGGAATGCCGGCGTTGATCAGGGTGGCCTTGAACGTGCCTACGCCCGGCACCTCCAGCTCATCGACCAGGTTACCGGTCGGGAACATCGAACCGCCGTCACCGTCTTCGTCGGCTGCCGGGTCGAGAAACTCCAGCTGCACCTCGGCCGCCGGGAAGGTCACCCCGTCCAGCTCGAAATCGCCGGTTTCCTGCACTTCACCTTCGGTGATCGGCACATGGGCGATGATGGTCTTGCCGATGTTGGCCTGCCAGATGCGCACCGTGGCGATACCGTTGCGTGGAATGCGCGCCGCGCTCACCAGGCCACTGCTGATGGCGAACGAACCGACCGCCGCAGACAGGTTGCCGCAGTTGCCGCTCCAGTCGACAAACGCCTTGTCGATACTGACCTGGCCGAACAGGTAGTCCACATCATGCCCGGGCTTGATGCTTCGCGACAGGATCACGGTCTTGCTGGTGCTGGAGGTGGCACCGCCCATGCCGTCGATCTGCTTGCCGTAAGGGTCGGGGCTACCGATTACCCGCAACAGCAGCGCATCGCGGGCCGGCCCCGGGATTTGCGCCTGCTCGGGCAGGTCTTGCAGGCGGAAGAACACACCCTTGCTGGTGCCGCCACGGATGTAGGTGGCGGGGATTTTTACTTGCGGTACATGTGCCATGTTCAAGTCCTGTTCAAGCGGTTGCTTCGAGGAAGTCCTGGGCAAAACGCTGCAGCACGCCACCCGCCTCGTAGATCGACACTTCCTCGGCGGTATCCAGGCGGCAGGTCACCGGCACTTCCAGGCGCTCACCATTGCTGCGGGTAACCATCAGGGTCAGAGTCGCCCGCGGCGTACGCGCGCCCAGCACGTCATACGTCTCGCTACCGTCCAGGCCCAGGGTCTTGCGGTCGGTGCCCGGCTTGAACTCCAGCGGCAGCACGCCCATGCCCACCAGGTTGGTACGGTGAATGCGCTCGAAGCCTTCGGCCACGATCGCCTCGACACCCGCCAACCGCACGCCCTTGGCCGCCCAGTCACGGGACGAACCCTGGCCGTAATCGGCGCCGGCCACGATGATCAGCGGCTGCTTGCGCTGCATGTAGGTTTCGATGGCTTCCCACATGCGGGTGACCTTGCCTTCCGGCTCGATACGCGCCAGCGAACCCTGCCTTACGCTGCCGTCTTCCTTGCGCACCATTTCGTTGAACAGCTTGGGGTTGGCGAAGGTGGCACGCTGGGCGGTCAGGTGGTCGCCACGGTGGGTGGCGTAGGAGTTGAAGTCTTCTTCCGGCAAGCCCATTTTCGCCAGGTACTCGCCAGCGGCACTGTCGAGCATGATGGCGTTGGACGGCGACAGGTGGTCGGTGGTGATGTTGTCCGGCAACACCGCCAGCGGGCGCATGCCGCGCAGGGTGCGCTCACCGGCCAGGGCACCTTCCCAATAGGGCGGGCGGCGGATGTAGGTGCTCATCGGGCGCCAGTCGTACAGCGGCGCCACCTTCGGTCCACGGTCTTCCTCGATGGCGAACATCGGGATGTACACCTTGCGGAACTGCTCTGGCTTGACCGCAGCACGCACCACGGCGTCGATCTCTTCATCGCTCGGCCAGATATCCTTGAGGCGGATTTCCTTGCCATCGACCACACCCAGCACATCCTTCTCGATATCGAAGCGGATGGTGCCGGCAATGGCATAGGCCACCACCAGTGGCGGGGACGCCAGGAAGGCCTGCTTGGCATACGGGTGGATACGCCCGTCGAAGTTACGGTTACCCGACAGCACGGCGGTGGCGTACAGGTCGCGGTCGATGATTTCTTGCTGGATTACCGGGTCCAGGGCGCCGGACATGCCGTTGCAGGTGGTGCAGGCAAAGGCGACGATACCAAAGCCCAGTTGCTCCAGCTCCTTCTCCAGCCCCGCCTCTTCCAGGTACAGCTGCACGGCCTTGGAGCCCGGTGCCAGCGACGACTTGACCCAGGGTTTGCGGGCCAGGCCCAGCTTGTTGGCATTGCGCGCCAGCAGGCCTGCGGCAATCACGTTGCGCGGGTTGCTGGTGTTGGTGCAGCTGGTGATGGCGGCGATGATCACCGCGCCGTCAGGCATTTGCCCCGGTACTTCTTCCCAACTGCCGGCGATGCCTTTGGCCGCCAGGTCGCTGGTGGCCACGCGTGCGTGTGGGTTGGACGGCCCGGCCATGTTGCGCACCACGCTCGACAGGTCGAAGCTCAGGGTGCGCTCGTAGACGGCGGCGCCCAGGCTGTCGGCCCACAGGCCGGCGGCCTTGGCGTAGGTCTCGACCAGCTTGACCTGCTGCTCTTCGCGACCGGTCAGGCGCAGGTAATCGATGGTCTGCTGGTCAATGGCGAACATGGCTGCAGTGGCGCCGTATTCCGGGGCCATGTTGGAGATGGTGGCGCGGTCGCCCAAGGTCAGGGCACGGGCACCCTCGCCATGGAACTCCAGGTACGCGCCAACGACTTTCTGCTTGCGCAGGAACTCGGTCAGGGCCAGCACCAGGTCGGTGGCGGTGATGTTCGGTGCCAGCTTGCCGGTCAGTTCGACGCCGACAATTTCCGGCAGGCGCATCCACGAGGCACGGCCCAGCATCACGTTCTCGGCTTCCAGCCCGCCGACGCCTATGGCGATTACGCCCAGGGCGTCGACATGGGGCGTGTGGCTGTCGGTGCCGACGCAGGTGTCCGGGTAGGCCACGCCACGGTCGTTGTGGATGACTGGCGACATCTTCTCCAGGTTGATCTGGTGCATGATGCCGTTGCCCGGCTGGATCACGTCGACGTTCTTGAACGCTTTCTTGGTCCAGTTGATGAAGTGGAAGCGGTCTTCGTTGCGGCGGTCTTCGATGGCGCGGTTCTTTTCGAACGCCTGCGGGTCGAAGCCACCGCACTCGACGGCCAGCGAGTGGTCGACGATCAGCTGCACCGGCACCACCGGGTTGACCGCGGCCGGGTCACCGCCTTTGTCGGCAATGGCATCACGCAGGCCGGCGAGGTCGACTAGCGCGGTCTGGCCGAGGATGTCGTGGCACACCACGCGGGCCGGGAACCAAGGGAAGTCGAGGTCGCGCTTGCGCTCGATCAGTTGGCTCAGCGAGGCATCGAGGGTGGCCGGATCGCAGCGGCGCACCAGGTTTTCGGCGAGCACGCGGGAGGTGTATGGCAGGCCGTCGTAGGCGCCGGGCTTGATCGCCTCGACCGCCGCACGGGCATCGAAGTAGTCCAGGTCGGTGCCTGGCAGGTTTTTGCGGTATGCAGTATTCATTGTTCAGGCTCGGTCAAGGATTCGGAAAGCTCCGCCGCACCCTTGTAGGAGCGGGCTTGCCCGCGCATGCGTCAGCAGGTGCTCCGCTGTTGCCCGGTCGGGCGCATTCGCGGGCAAGCCCGCTCCCACAGGGGAAACGGGTTGCCTCTCTATTTCTGTTCAGCGCTGTTCGATCGGCACGAACTGGCGCTGCTCGACGCCGACATATTCGGCACTCGGGCGGATGATGCGGTTGTTGGCGCGCTGCTCGAAGACATGCGCCGCCCAGCCGGTCAGGCGCGAGCAGACGAAGATCGGGGTGAACAGCTTGGTCGGAATGCCCATGAAGTGGTACGCCGAAGCATGGTAGAAATCGGCATTGGGGAACAGGCGTTTCTGCTCCCACATGGTCTTGTCGATGGCTTCGGAAACCGGGTACAGCACCTTGTCACCCACTTCGTCGGCCAACTGCTTCGACCAGCCCTTGATCACCTCGTTGCGCGGGTCGGACTCTTTGTAGATCGCGTGGCCAAAGCCCATGATCTTGTCCTTGCGCTCCAGCATGCGCAGCAGCTCGGCGGTGGCGTCCTGCGGGCTCTGGAAACGCTCGATCAGCTCCATGGCCGCCTCATTGGCACCGCCGTGCAGCGGGCCGCGCAGCGAGCCGATGGCAGCGGTGACGCAGGAGTACAGGTCGGACAGGGTCGAGGCACAGACGCGGGCAGTGAAGGTCGAGGCGTTGAACTCGTGCTCGGCGTAGAGGATCAGCGACACGTTCATCACCTTGACGTGCAGCGCGCTCGGCTTCTTGCCATGCAGCAGGTGCAGGAAGTGGCCACCGAGGGTGTCTTCGTCGCTGGTGCAATCGATGCGCACACCCTCATGGGTGAAGCGGTACCAGTAGCACATCACGGCCGGGAACAGTGCCAGCAAGCGGTCAGTCTTGTCGCGCTGGGCCTCGAAGGTGAGCTCGGGCTCCAGGGTGCCCAGCACGGAGCAACCCGTGCGCATCACGTCCATCGGGTGAGCGTCACGCGGGATGCGCTCCAGCACTTCCTTCAGTGCTTGCGGCAGGTCACGCAGGCCCTTGAGCTTGCGCTTGTAATCCGCCAGCTCGGCCTGGGTTGGCAGCTCGCCGTACAGCAGCAGGTAGGCGACTTCTTCGAATTCGGCACCGGCCGCCAGGTCACGCACGTCATAACCACGGTAGGTCAGCCCGGCACCGGCCTGGCCCACGGTCGACAGTGCGGTCTGGCCAGCCACTTGGCCGCGCAGGCCTGCACCACTGAGTACTTTTGCTTCGGCCACGGTGATTCTCCTTTCTTGAATTTGTTATGGATGCTTTCTGGCTAATTCGGGGTGTTGCTCAGCCCTTCTTCTGGGCAAACAGCGCATCGAGGCTCTGCTCGAAGGCGTGGTAACCAATGGCATCGTAGAGCTCCATGCGGGTCTGCATGGTGTCGATCACGTTTTTCTGCGTGCCGTCGCGGCGCAGCGCGGTGTACACATTCTCGGCTGCCTTGTTCATGGCACGGAACGCCGACAGCGGGTACAGCACCAGCGACACGTCAACCGAGGCCAGCTCTTCGGTGGTGTACAGCGGCGTGGCGCCGAACTCGGTGATGTTGGCCAGGATCGGTGCCTTCACCCGGTCAGCGAACGTCTTGTACATCTGCAGTTCGGTGATGGCTTCCGGGAAGATCATGTCGGCGCCCGCTTCGATACAGGCCTCGGCACGGTCCAGGGCCGCGTTCAGGCCTTCGACGGCCAGGGCATCGGTACGCGCCATGATCACGAAGCTGTCATCAGTGCGGGCATCGACGGCGGCCTTGATGCGGTCGACCATTTCCTGCTGGCTGACGATTTCCTTGTTCGGGCGGTGACCACAGCGCTTGGCGCCCACTTGGTCCTCGATATGGATGGCGGCAGCACCGAACTTGCTCATCGAACGCACGGTGCGGGCAACGTTGAAGGCCGAGGCACCGAAGCCGGTGTCGACATCCACCAGCAACGGCAGGTCGCACACGTCGGTGATACGGCGCACGTCAGTGAGCACGTCGTCCAGGCCACTGATGCCCAGGTCCGGCAGGCCCAGGGAGCCGGCGGCCACGCCGCCACCGGACAGGTAGATGGCCTTGAAGCCGGCGCGCTTGGCCAGCAGGGCATGGTTGGCGTTGATGGTGCCAACCACCTGCAGCGGGTGCTCAGCGGCAACGGCATCGCGGAAACGCTGACCGGGGGTGCTCTTCACAGTCATTTCTCACCTCGTGGGCTGTTGTTGTGGGCGTCCAGGTAGTGACGCTCGATATTGCGCTTGGACGCGCCGATGTGGCGGCGCATCAGGAGTTCGGCCAGTTCGCCGTCACGGTCGGCGATGGCATCGAGAATGCGGTGGTGCTCGGAAAACGCCTGGCGTGGGCGGTTGGGCGTGGCCGAGAACTGGATGCGGTACATGCGCACCAGCTGGTACAGCTCGCCACACAGCATCTTGACCAGGGTCTGGTTGCCGCTGCCCTGGATAATCCGGTAATGGAAGTCGTAGTCGCCTTCCTGCTGGTAATAACCCAGGCCGGCCTGGAACGCGGCATCGCGCTCGTGGGTGTCGAGCACCCGGCGCAGCTCGTCGATGTCTGCCTGGCTCATGCGCTCGGCGGCCAGCCGGCAGGCCATGCCTTCGAGCGATTCACGGATTTCATACAGCTCGATCAGCTCGGCGTGGTTGAGTGACACAACCCGCGCCCCCACATGCGGCACGCGCACCAGCAGGCGCTGGCCTTCAAGGCGGTGAATGGCCTCGCGCAGCGGCCCGCGGCTGATGCCATAGGTGCGCGCCAGCTCCGGCTCGGAGATCTTGCTGCCAGGGGCGATTTCACCTTTGACGATGGCCGCCTGGATGCGCCGGAAGACGTTTTCGGAAAGGGTTTCCGTTTCGTCTGCCTGCACCGGGCTGGGGGTGGAAAGGTCCTGCATATTGTCGACACCTTGAAAAACTCTTCGCCAGAAATTAACGAACAGAGCCCTCCAAGTCAAAGACAAAATGAATATTGTCGACAATCGTCTAAGAACGAACTATCACCCTCTCGATGCTGTCAGATCGCGCACCGCTGGCGTCAAGACGTCGGCGTGATAGAATGCCGCGCCTCCGATGGGGTATGGATAGCCTGTCTGTCATCCATTCATGCTTGTTGACAGATAAACGAGGAAGCTTGCGCAGTCGTTGCCAGTCGCCTTGCCCTTAACATAGCCCGAACCTTGCACCGCACCGCGCCAGGATTATGAGACTTACACCCGTTTTATTGCTGCTATACCTCACCCTGCTACCGGCCCTTGGCCAGGCGGCGGGCAAGACCGTGTATGGTCTCAACGAATACGCCCGCCTGGGCGACCTGGACCTGGAAGTGGCCGCCAAGCTCGACACCGGTGCCAAGACCGCATCGCTCAGCGCCCGCGACATCAAGCGTTTCAAGCGCAACGGCGAAAGCTGGGTGCGCTTCTACCTGGCCATCGATGCGGCGCACTCGCATCCGATCGAGCGCCCGCTGGCACGCGTGAGCAAGATCAAGCGCCGGGCCGGCGACTATGATGCCGAATCGGGCAAGGCCTATACCGCCCGCCCGGTCATCGAACTCGAAATCTGCCTGGGCCAGGCCATGCGCACCATCGAAGTCAACCTCACCGACCGCAGCGCGTTCCAGTTCCCGCTGCTGATCGGCTCCGAGGCGCTCAAGCACTTCGACGCGCTGGTCGACCCAAGCCTTAAATATGCGGCCGGCAAACCTGCCTGTGCCACCGACGCTCCCAAAGCAGAGTAATCCCGATGCGCTCTCTTACCCTCCATCTGAAAGTCCTGATCACCGTCCTGGTGCTACTGGGCGTGGCGGTCACGGCTTATCAGATCTTCTTCCTCGGCATCCCGGTGACCGAGGATGAAACCGACGACCTGTGGAACATCGACGCCAAGGTCGAGTTCGTGGCCAGCACCAAGGACCCGGTCAAGGTGCAGATGTTCGTGCCACCGCTGAACCGCGACTACGTCAGCCTTAACGAGAGCTTCATCTCCAACAACTACGGGGTCAGCGTCAACCGCGCCGACGGCAACCGCAAGGTTACCTGGTCGGCCCGCCGCGCCAGCGGCAACCAGACCCTGTACTACCGCCTGGTGCTGACCAAGCGCTACAGCAACGAGAAGACCACCGTCAAAGGCCCGACCTTCCGTGACAGCCTGGCGATCGAAGGCCCCGAGAAGATTGCCGCCGAAGCCCTGATGGCGCCGATTCGCCAGCACTCCGCCGACGTCGAGACCTTCGTCAGCGAGACCATCAAGCGGGTCAACAACCTCAACGACGACAACGTCAAGCTGCTGCTGGCCGGCGACACCTCGCCAATGAAAAAGGCCCAGATCATCGACCTGCTGCTGTCGATCGCCCATGTGCCGATGGAGAAGGTGCACACCATCCGCCTGGTGGCCGATACCCCGCAAACCCCTGAGCTGTGGCTGCGCAGCTTCAACGGTAACGACTGGCTGTACTTCAACCCGGACACCGGCGAGCAGGGCCTGCCCAGCGACCGCCTGCTGTGGTGGACCGGTGACGACAACCTGATTACCGTCGATGGCGGCAAGAAGGCCAACGTCACCTTCAGCATGAACAACAGCGAGATGAACGCCATCCGCCTGGCCAAGCTGACCGACGAGAACACCGACGCCGACTTCCTCGAATACTCGCTGTACGGCTTGCCGCTGCAAACCCAGCAAACCTTCATGATCATGGTGATGATCCCGATCGGCGTGCTGGTGATCCTGGTATTGCGCAACCTGATCGGCCTGCAGACCCTGGGCACCTTCACCCCGGTGCTGATCGCCCTGGCCTTCCGCGAGACCCAGCTGGGCTTCGGCATCGTGCTGTTCACGGTCATCACGGCCTTGGGCCTGTCACTGCGCTCGTACCTGGAACACCTCAAGCTGCAGATGCTGCCGCGCCTGTCGGTGGTACTCACCTTTGTCGTGGTGCTGATCGCCGCCATCAGCCTGTTCAGCCACAAACTGGGCCTGGAGCGCGGGCTGTCGGTGGCATTGTTCCCGATGGTGATCCTGACCATGACCATCGAACGCCTGTCCATTACCTGGGAAGAACGTGGCGGTGGCCATGCCATGAAAGTGGCTATCGGCACCCTGTTCGCCGCGTCGCTTGCGCACCTGCTGATGATGGTGCCGGAACTGGTGTACTTCGTGTTTACCTTCCCTGCCGTGTTGTTGATCCTGGTGGGCTTCATGCTGGCGATGGGCCGCTACCGCGGCTACCGCCTCACCGAGCTCGTGCGCTTCAAGGCATTCCTGAAGAAGGCTGACGCCTGATGTTTGGCCTGATCAAGACGTGGAAAGCCCTGGAGGCCCGGGGCATCATGGGTATCAACCGGCGCAACGCGGACTACGTGTTGAAGTACAACAAGCGCCACCTGTACCCGATCGTCGACGACAAGATCATCACCAAGGAGCGTGCCCTGGCGGCCGGCATCCATGTGCCGGAAATGTACGGCATCATCGAGACCGAAAAAGAGATTGAAAAGCTCGACCAGATCATTGGCGGGCGCAGCGACTTCGTCATCAAGCCGGCGCAGGGTGCCGGCGGTGATGGCATCCTGGTCATCGCTGACCGCTTCGAGGACCGCTACCGCACCGTGTCGGGGAGGATCATCAGCCATGAGGAAATCGAGCACCAGATTTCGAGCATCCTCACCGGCCTGTACTCGCTGGGCGGCCACCGCGACCGCGCACTGATCGAATACCGGGTCACCCCCGACCAGATCTTCAAGAGCATCAGCTACGAAGGCGTGCCGGACATCCGCATCATCGTGCTGATGGGCTACCCGGTCATGGCCATGCTGCGCCTGCCGACCCGCCAGTCCGGCGGCAAGGCCAACCTGCACCAGGGCGCCATCGGCGTGGGTGTCGACCTAGCCACCGGCGTGACCCTGCGCGGTACCTGGCTGAACAACATCATCAGCAAGCACCCGGACACCACCAATGCGGTGGACGGCGTGCAACTGCCGAACTGGGACGGCTTCATGAAGCTGGCGGCCGGCTGCTATGAGCTGTGCGGCCTGGGCTACATTGGCGTGGACATGGTGCTGGACCAGGACAAAGGCCCGCTGATTCTGGAACTTAACGCCCGCCCGGGCCTGAACATCCAGATTGCCAACGACTGCGGCCTGACCCAGCGCACCCATGCCATCGAAGCGCACATCGAAGCACTGGCGAAGGACGGCATTACCGAAGATGCCGAACAGCGCGTTCGTGTAGCGCAGGGGTTGTTCGGGCACGTGCCTAACCGCTGAAATCTTGGGACCGCTGTGCGGTCCCTGCATAAAACACAATGTTGAATGTCGCGCCCAGTGCTAGGCGCTTTTCCTACACAGGTCTACAATCGCCCTCCTCGCTTTTACATCGCCGTCCACACTGATGCCGACCTGTACGCTGCACCCCCTGCCCTACCAGCCCGACCCTGCTGCCTATTTCGCCCGCCTGCGCCTGGCCCCCGGCGCGATCCTGCTCGACAGCGCCCGCCCCGGCGCCGAACGCGGTCGCTTCGACCTGCTCAGCGCCTGGCCGCTGCAACAGTTGCAAGCACAGTTCGATGAAGACGGCCGCGCATTCCTTAAGCGTCTGCGTGCCGGCCTGGCGCAACTGGGCCACGCCAGCTTGCCCAAGGGCGTTGAGCTGCCCTTTGCCGGTGGCCTGATCGGCTACCTGAGCTACGACTTCGGCCGCCGACTGGAACACCTGCCAAGCCTGGCTGTGGACGACCTCGGCCTACCTGACGCGCAACTGGGCCTCTACGCTTGGGCACTGGTCAGCGACCACCTGCACGGCACCAGCCAGCTGGTGTTCCACCCGAGCCTGGCAAGCGACGAGCGAGAACGCCTGATCAGCCTGTTCGAAGGCAGTAGCTGCACCGAAACCGGTGATTTCCAGTTGCTCGCCCCAATGGCGGGTGACCTGCAGCCGGAACAGTACAAAGCCGCTTTCGACCAGGTACAGCGCTACATCCAGGCCGGTGACTGCTACCAGATCAACCTGACTCAACGCTTCCGCGCCCCCTGCCAGGGCGACCCCTGGCGAGCCTACCAGGCCCTGCGCAAGGCATGCCCCACGCCGTTTTCCGGCTACCAGCAATTGGCTGACGGCAGCGCCTTGCTGAGCTTCTCGCCCGAGCGCTTCATCCGTGTCAGCCAGGGCCAGGTGGAAACCCGGCCAATCAAAGGCACCCGTCCGCGCGCCAGCGACCCAGGTGAAGACGCACGCAATGCCGAGGAGCTGCTGCGCAGCCCCAAGGACCGCTCGGAAAACCTGATGATCGTCGACCTGCTGCGCAACGACCTGGGGCGCACCTGCGAAATCGGCTCGGTGAAAGTACCGGAGCTGTTCAGCCTGGAGAGCTACCCCAACGTCCATCACCTGGTCAGCAGTGTCACTGGCCAGCTTGCCAACGACAAGGATGCCCTGGACCTGATCGGCGACAGCTTCCCCGGCGGCTCGATCACCGGCGCGCCGAAAATTCGCGCCATGCAGATCATCGACGAGCTGGAACCCGCGCGCCGGGCGCTGTACTGCGGCTCGCTGATGTATGTGGATGTGCGCGGCGAGATGGACAGCTCGATTGCCATTCGCAGCCTGCTGGTCAAAGACGGCCAGGTCAGCTGCTGGGGTGGCGGCGCGGTCGTGGCCGACTCCGAATGGCAAGCCGAATATGAAGAGTCGATCGCCAAAGTGCGGGTGTTGATGCAGACCTTGCAGGGCTTGTGAGTCCGTCTAGCCCGCGTTTTTTTGTTACCATCACCTTACTACGAGCGCACAGCGCCACAGCCAAGATGGAAACCGCCTGATGAGCCAACCCTTCGACGTCGCCGCCCTGGCCGCGACCTATGCCAACAAGTCCCCGCAGGACATCCTCAAGCTTGCCTTCGAGCACTTTGGCGATGACCTGTGGATCTCTTTCAGCGGCGCCGAGGACGTGGTGCTGGTCGACATGGCCTGGAAGCTGAACAAGCAGGTCAAGGTGTTCAGCCTCGACACCGGCCGACTCCACCCGGAGACCTATCGGTTCATCGACCAGGTTCGCGAGCAGTACAACCTGCCAATCGAAATCCTCAGCCCGGACCGCGACAAGCTTGACCCGTTCGTGAAAGAAAAGGGCCTGTTCAGCTTCTACAAGGACGGCCACGGCGAGTGCTGCGGCATCCGCAAGATCGAACCGCTGCGCCGCAAGCTGGCTAGCGTGCGCGCCTGGGCCACCGGCCAGCGCCGCGACCAGAGCCCGGGCACCCGCAGCCAGGTCGCGGCACTGGAAATCGACAGCGCCTTCTCCACACCCGAGCGCACGCTGTACAAGTTCAACCCGCTGGCGCAGATGAGCAGCGAGGAAGTGTGGGGTTATATCCGCATGCTTGAGCTGCCGTACAACAGCCTGCATGAACGAGGCTTCATCAGCATTGGCTGCGAGCCTTGCACCCGGCCGGTACTGCCGAATCAGCATGAGCGCGAGGGGCGCTGGTGGTGGGAAGAGTCGACACAGAAGGAATGCGGGTTGCACGCGGGCAACCTGATCAGCAAGGCCTGATAAGGAGCTTTAAGTTACAAGCTGCAAGCCACAAGAAAAAAGCAGCCCGTAGATGGACTGCCTTTTCTTGAAGCTTGCAGCTTAAAGCTCGTAGCTGCTTTCAGTGCACCGGCAGTTCGACACCTTCGAACAGCTCTTCCAGCTCCTGCTTGTTATGGCACTGAATGGCCTTGGCCATCACTTCGCGGGTCAGGTGCGGGGCGAACTTCTCGATGAAGTCGCACATGAAGCCACGCAGGAAGGTGCCACGGCGGAAGCCGATCTTCGTGATACTGGCCTCGAACAGCTCGCTGGCATCCAGCGCCACCAGGTCACTGTCGAGCTTGGCATCCACAGCCATGCCCGCGACGATACCCACGCCCAGTCCCAGGCGCACATAGGTCTTGATAACGTCGGCGTCGGCCGCAGTGAACACCACTTTCGGCGTGAGGCCGCGGTGGTTGAACGCTTCGTCCAGCTTCGAGCGCCCGGTAAAGCCGAACACATAGGTAACGATCGGGTATTCGGCAACCGCTTCCAGAGTGAGTTTCGGCAGCTTGGCCAGCGGGTGACCCTGCGGCACCACCACGCAACGGTTCCACTTGTAGCACGGCATCATGATCAGGTCGCCGAACAGCTCCAGGGCCTCGGTGGCGATGGCGAAATCTACCGTGCCGTCTGCTGCCATCTCGGCGATCTGCATGGGCGACCCCTGGTGCATGTGCAGGGACACTTCCGGGTACTGCTTGATGAAGCTGCTGATCACCGGCGGCAAGGCATAGCGCGCCTGGGTGTGGGTAGTGGCGATGGACAGCGTGCCCTTCTTCTCGTTAGAGAACTCCTGGGCAATCTGCTTGATGCTTTCGACCTTGCGCAGGATTTCGCCAGCGGTATTGATGATGCGCTCGCCGGCCGGCGTGACGCGGGTCAGGTGCTTGCCGCTACGCGCAAAGACTTCAACACCCAGTTCGTCTTCGAGCAGGCGGATCTGCTTGCTGATACCTGGCTGGGAGGTATACAGGCTCTGCGCCGTCGCGGAGACGTTGAGGTCATGGTGCGCCACTTCCCAGATGTAGCGCAGTTGTTGAAGCTTCATAGGTTCCCCTCGGTTCAGCGATGAGTCCGCGGCAGCAGGCAGCGACGATATATAACTATATTAGTGGTTCTGGAAATAAATCTAGAACAATTTTGTTACATGCCCCCGGAAACAGCCTACAGCCATCTTCATGCTTTCCTACGCCCCAAGTGCTGCGCCAACGGCACCATGTACACCGGCACCGGTGACAGCTGCAGCAGCCGAACCGCCGTTCGCCCAAGGGGCACATCCACGCCGGCACCGGCGCTGTGGCTGCCGAAAATCAGCAGGTCGACACTCAACCGTTGTGCCTGGTCAAGGATTACCTGCGCGGGGTCACCCTGGCGCACCCGCACCGCCTTGATCACCGCGAGGTCGGCCTCCTCGCCCAGCTCATCACGAAAGTTTTCCAGCACGCGCTGCTCGATGTTGGCCATCACCGTGTTCACGCCCTGGCTGTGCAACTGGTCGAGCGTCTGCTCATCAAGGTAGCTTTGCAGGAGGGATTCGGCGAACTGCCCCATGGGTTCCACTGCATGGATCACATACAACTCGGCATTGAACGTACGCGCCAGGGCCAGCGCGTGTTGCATCACAAAAGGTGCGTAGACACCGAGGTCGGTGGCGTACAGCATGGAGCGGATCATTCGACCTCCTCGACTGCCGCAGCGGCAGAGCAAGCTTCAGCTTAGCAGCGCGCCGGATGCACGCTTTGCCGTCCGGCGCGCTACTGGCGCGGGCTGAAGCGCCCAGCCGAGGTCAGTGCCGCCCTCAGTGAGGCCGGTGGTTGCTGTCGAGGAAGCTCAGCGACTGATAGAGCATTTCCATACGCGGCAAGCAGCAGCCTGCCGCACGCGCACGGGCCAGCGGCTCGGCATAGATGGCCTGCAATTCCAGTGGGCGTTTGAACGTATGGTCGTGATACATGCTTGGCCAGTAGTCGGGCATGCGCTCGGTCACCTGGAACAAGTGCTCGGCATAGCCCTCGGGCAACACGTGGCCACAGGCTGCGGCGCCCTGCACCACCTCGGCCATCAATGCCTGGATGAGATCACGGCTGTGGCTGTCTGCCATCAGCGGCGTGGTGCTGGCCCCCAGCAGCACAGACAGGCCATTGTAGGGCACGTTCCACACCAGCTTCTGCCAGCGCGCCGAGTCGAGATTTGGCATGGCCTGCGAATCGATGCCCGCGCGCTTGAACAACGCCACCCCCTCACCGACCAGCGCAGCACCGCCATCACTTGCCGGCCCACTGTGGTAACCCAGGTTGACAGCTCCGAGTGCCTGATGGCGGATCACGCCTGGCGCATGACGGTTGACACAGATAAAGCACAGGCCGCCCAGCAGGTGCATGTCGCTACGCAAGGCCGGGCGCAATTGCTCCTCCACGCCCAGACCGTTCTGCAGCAGTACAACCTTGGCGCCGGATGCGCCGGCCTGCACGATCAGCGGTGCCAGCTGATCATTGCTGGTGGCCTTGGCACCGATCAGCAACCAGTCGCAAGGCGGCATGTCGGCGGCACTGGCATAGGTTTGTACCTGCATCTGCAACGCACCATGCACATCACTGTCCAGGGTCAGCCCTTGCTCACTGACGGCCTGGTACTCGCTGCGCAACAGAAAATGCACATCGAAACCGGCCCGGGCCAGCATCAACCCATAGAAGCCGCCGATTGCGCCACTGCCGATGATTCCGATGCGAGGGGTGTGCGGATGCATGCCGATCTCCGAGTATAAAGTCAGCCCTCTTTTTACACAGGTTACGCAGCGCTGGGCAGCCCATTCGCGCTCAACGCACTTGATCAGGGAAAAACCCCACAATGACTGGGCCAAGCCCATTGTCGCGCCACCTGTAACGCGCTAAGGTTCGGCTCCCCGCTGCGAATATTCTTGCTGCTGGGCCGCACGGGGATAGCTGGCGGCCGGCACCCGTGACCTGACGAGTAACACGATGGCTGATTTACCGATCGATGACTTGAACGTTGCCTCCAACGAGACCCTGATCACCCCCGATCAGCTCAAGAAGGAAATCCCCCTCAGCGCCAAGGCCCTGCAGACCGTGACTGCCGGCCGTGAAGTGGTGCGCAATATTCTCGACGGCAAGGACCATCGCCTGTTCGTCGTGGTCGGCCCTTGCTCCATCCACGACATCAAGGCCGCCCACGAGTACGCCGAGCGCCTGAAGGTGCTGGCCGAAGAAGTGTCCGATACGCTGTACCTGGTCATGCGCGTGTACTTCGAAAAGCCACGCACCACCGTGGGCTGGAAAGGCCTGATCAACGACCCGTACCTGGATGACTCGTTCAAGATCCAGGACGGCCTGCACATTGGCCGTCAGCTGCTGCTGGACCTGGCCGAGATGGGCCTGCCGACCGCCACCGAGGCGCTCGACCCGATTTCGCCGCAATACCTGCAAGACCTGATCAGCTGGTCGGCCATCGGTGCCCGCACCACCGAATCGCAAACCCACCGCGAGATGGCCTCGGGCCTGTCTTCGGCGGTCGGCTTCAAGAACGGCACCGACGGCGGCCTGACCGTTGCCATCAACGCCCTGCAGTCGGTGTCCAAACCACACCGCTTCCTTGGCATCAACCAGGAAGGCGGCGTGTCGATCGTCACCACCAAGGGTAACCCTTACGGCCACGTGGTACTGCGCGGCGGCAACGGCAAGCCGAACTACGACTCGGTCAGCGTCGCCCTGTGCGAGCAGGACCTGGCCAAAGCCAGGATCAAGGCCAACATCATGGTCGATTGCAGCCACGCCAACTCCAACAAGGACCCGGCCCTGCAACCGCTGGTGATGGAGAACGTTGCCAACCAGATCCTCGAAGGCAACCAGTCGATCATCGGCCTGATGGTCGAGAGCCATCTGAACTGGGGCTGCCAATCGATCCCGAAAAACCTGGAAGAGCTGCAGTATGGCGTCTCGATCACCGATGCCTGCATCGACTGGTCGGCTACCGAGAAAACCCTGCGCAGCATGCGTACCAAGCTGAAGGACGTGCTACCGCAGCGTAAGCGCGGCTGAGCATTGCAATAAACAAAACGCCGGGCATTGCCCGGCGTTTTTGTATCTGCTGCCTTTCGGCAGCTCAGGCCTTGCTGGAATGCCGCTGCTGACGCTCCATGTAGCGTTCCACATACGAGCAGGACGGAATGACCGTGTAGCCCATCTGTTCGGCGTACGCCAAGGCCTGCTCGGTCAACGCGGCGGCAATCCCGCGGCCCCGCAAGGCGTTCGGCACGAAGGTGCGATAGATGTCCAGCGTCTGCTTGCCCAGATCCATGTACGTCAGATAGGCACGATGACCGTCCACGTTGGTCTCGAACTGATGACCGGCCTGGTCATGGTGGATGGTCAGCGCTTCGCTCATCACTACTCCTCGCAGGTCTTCTCGGCAGACCCATACCTTCACCGATGGTGGTTTATCCGGCACAGAATCCTCTATGCCACCTGTTGCCCCTTCGACCTCTGGACGATTGCAATCGTTCGGATTCTCTGGCACTCACAAGATAGTAGGCGCCGTAAACGGGATTGCTCAAGGTGGTAGCGGCTAAAAATGGCGAAAATGCCCGGAAAGCGACTCTTCCCTGCACGTTCAACAGCCACCGGATGTTGTAGGGCTTAAGACGTCGAAGGACAGTTAAAGTCACCCTTAGTTCAACAAAAAAGTTCCTGTAGTACAACCGCTTGCGAGCCCTGCACGTTTTTTTCACACACGCGTCGCAAATCTTGTCGGCACGGCGTCAAGCAACATTTTTTTTGCAGTTCTTGCGCTCAGTCAGTTTACTTACTACAAGTAATGGGTACTATGTACGCCGGCCAGTTTCTCTTTTCCTGAGAGATGGCTATTTAATAGAAAGTCCTTGAAGGGGAACACGATGAACAACGTTCTGAAATTCTCTGCTCTGGCTCTGGCCGCAGTTCTGGCTACCGGTTGCAGCAGCGTATCCAAAGAAACCGAAGCTCGTCTGACTGCGACTGAAGACGCAGCAGCTCGCGCTCAAGCTCGTGCTGACGAAGCCTACCGTAAGGCTGACGATGCACTGGCAGCCGCTCAGAAGGCTCAGCAGACCGCTGACGAAGCCAACGAGCGCGCCCTGCGTATGCTGGACAAAGCCAGCCGCAAGTAATAATCCTCACGGATTGTTATGGAGCCGACCCACTTGTGGGTCGGCTTTTTTATTGCCTGCAAACAAGGCAAACGCGTCACGCAGATACGAAAAGGCCCGCACTAAGGCGGGCCCGGGTGTGTCGCGAATACCTTACTGCAGTTCGGGCGGTATGCTCGTCACCATCGGCGCATTGCCCTGGTTTTGCACCGGCACGGCAATTTCTACCGGCATGCCATCTTCTGCAGCCACCACGTCACGCACCATGTCCCAGTTCATGCGCAGGTTGTTGGCCAGGTCTTCCCGCTTGAGCAAAGCGTTGATAACCGCAGTGTGTTTGTCGACCACCGACGGGTTACCCTGGTCGTCCAGCGGCGTGTGCGCCTCCAGATAGACCTTGCCGCCACTGATACCAAACTTGTAGGGCTCGTTGATGATGCGTACCGGCGTACCGACCGGCACCATCTTCGACAGTTCCAACACGTTGTTGTTGAGCATGCGGAAGCAACCGTGGCTGGTACGCATGCCGATGCCGAACTTCTTGTTCGACCCATGGATCAGGTAGCCCGGTACGCCCAAGGTGAACTTGAACGGCCCCAGCGGGTTATCCGGACCTGCCGGCACCACAGCCGGCAGGATGTCACCGTCTGCGGCGTGTTCTTTACGGATGGAGGCAGGCGGCGTCCAGGTCGGGTTCGGCGTCTTGGCGGTGATCTTGGTGTTGGCGATCGGCGAACCCCACCCCTCACGGCCAATACCCAGCGGGAAGGTATGCACTACGTTCTGACCTTTCGGGAAGTAATACAGACGGTACTCGGCCAGGTTGATGACGATACCTTCACGCGGGCCCGGCGGCAGGATGTAGCGGGTCGGCAGGATGATCTCGGTACCGGCGCCCGGCAGCCACGGGTCGACGCCCGGGTTGGCGGCGATCATTTCCAGGTAGCCGAGGTCGTTGGCGGTGCCGATATCGGCGAACGTGTCCTCGTACTTGGCCTTGATCGTATGCACCTGGCCGACGATGTCTTCACCGGGCGGTGGCAGTGGCAATTCCAGCGCAGCAGCGGGGCCCGCTACCAGCAGGGCGGCCAGGGACAGGCTACGGGTGACGGCAGGAAAGCGCGGCAACATCCGGTAAATCCTTCGAAAGATAGGTCAAGAGGAACGATTGTACACCCGCCTTGATGCAAGCGGGAGGCATTGGCGCCCATGCAAGCGTTTCAGATGATGAAAGGTGCTTGCCGTTCAGCTGGCCTGCAGCTCTGGCCAGACCGGGCGCATGCCGCGCCGCTGGGCATCGAGGATGGCACGGCACAGGTCACACAGGCGGCTGTCACGGTAGATGGCGCGCGGCACGGCCGACCAGCGCGGCTGCGCAGGCAGCAGGCCGCCGCACAAGGTGCGGTCTACCGGCACGCCCAGCTCAAGCTGGCGAGCCACCAGGTGAACGCGGATTTCCTGGCAGGCGAACAGGTCGAGCTGCTCATCAGGCTCGATCAGTTGGTAGGCATACAGGGACCAGGCAGGGCGCGGCATCGGGGGCACTCGAAACGGGGGGCGCAACATTAGCCGAAAGCCGGCCCCGTTTAAAGCGTCAGAGCAAGGGTTTTATCGCCGGCCAGGCATTTTCCAGCAAACGCTGCTGGGCACCCTGGGCCGGGTGGATGCCATCGGCCTGCATCAACTCAGGCACGCCCCCTATTCCTTCGAGGAAAAACGGCACCAATGGCACCTGTTTATCCGCCGCCAGCTGTTCATACACCTTGGCGAATGCGGTGGTATAGCGCACGCCATAATTGGGCGGCAGGCGCATGCCCAGCAGCACCACCTTGGCGCCGGCCTGGCGCGCGCTTTCAATCATCGAGGCAAGATTTTGTTGCAATTGCGCAGGCGGCTGCCCACGCAAGCCATCGTTACCGCCCAGCTCCAGCACCACCAAGCTCGGTTTATGGGCTGCAAGCAGCGCCGGTAGCCGCGCCTGGCCACCTGCACTGGTGTCACCGCTGATCGAGGCGTTGACCACTTTATCGTCGAAACCTTCGTCCTTGAGCCGGGTCTGCAACAAAGAGACCCAACCCTGGCGGCTATCCAGGCCAAAACCGGCGCTGATACTATCGCCAACAACCAGCAGTGTTCCCGCCGCCGCGCTCTGGGCCAGGCAATACAGGGCCAGACCGGCACTCAACCACCACACTCGCATCGGATTCTCCATGGGCCCCAGCATTCTCGTTGCGCAGAACCTTAGCAAAGTGGTCTCCAGCGCGGAAGGTGACCTGACCATCCTTCACGCACTCTCCCTCGACCTGGCCCAAGGCGACAGCCTGGCTATCGTCGGCGCCTCGGGCTCCGGCAAGTCGACCCTGCTCGGTTTGCTTGCCGGCCTCGATCAGCCCAGCGCCGGCCAGGTCATCCTTGCCGGCCATGACCTGGGCCCCCTGGATGAAGACCAGCGCGCCCGCGTGCGCGCCGAACATGTGGGCTTCGTGTTCCAGTCGTTCCAGCTGCTCGACAGCCTCAACGCCCTGGAAAACGTGATGCTGCCATTGGAGCTGGACGGCCGCCGGGATGCCCGCGAACATGCGCGCACCCTGCTGGAACGGGTCGGCCTCGGCAAGCGCCTGAGCCACACGCCCCGTCAACTGTCAGGCGGTGAGCAGCAGCGGGTTGCTATCGCCCGCGCCTTCGCGGCACAACCGGCGGTGCTGTTTGCCGACGAGCCCACAGGCAACCTCGACAGCCACACGGGCGAGCGCATCAGCGATTTACTGTTTGAGCTGAACAAGGAGCGCGGTACCACCCTGGTGCTCGTCACCCATGACGAACGCCTGGCCCGGCGCTGCCGCCGCCAGATCCGCCTGGACGCGGGGCGCCTGGTGGCCCCGGTGGAGGCCTGATGACCCACATGCCGTTGTCCCGCCTGTGCGGCCTGGCCCTGCGCCAGCTGCTGCGCGACATTCGCGCCAGCGAAGTACGCGTGTTGTTCTTTGCCCTGCTGGTGGCCGTGGCGGCCAGCACCGCCATCGGCTATTTCGGCGCCCGCCTCAACGGCGCCATGCAGCTGCGCGCCAGTGAATTCCTGGGCGCCGACCTGGTGCTGCAGGGCAGCGCCCCGGCCCGTGCACAGCAGATCGATACCGGCACGGCACTTGGCTTGCGCCATGCACAGCTGGTCGAATTCACCAGCGTGGTAGGCGGCGACAGTGGCATCCAGCTGTCCAGTGTAAAGGCTGCCGATGGCGCCTACCCGCTACGTGGGCAAGTACGCAGCGCAGCGGCACCCTATGCCGAGGAAACCCCAGGCGGCGGCCCGGCACCTGGCGAGGCATGGGTCGAGCCCCGCCTGCTGGCCGCCTTGGGGCTGGCGATTGGCGACAGCATCGACGTGGGCATGAAAACCCTGCGCATGAGCCGCGTGCTGACCTACGAACCTGACCGCGCCAACAACTTCTACAGCCTTACCCCCCGGGTGATGATGAACCTGGCCGACCTCGAGGCCACTGGCGTCATTCAGCCGGGTAGCCGGGTTACCTACCGCGACCTGTGGCGTGGCGATACCGAGGCTCTGGCCCAATACCGCCAGGCCGTTGAAAAAGACCTGGCCGCCAACCAGCGCCTGCGCGACACCCGCGATGGCAACCAGCAGATCGGCGGCGCACTGGGCAAGGCCGAACGCTACCTGAACATGGCCAGCCTGGTGGCGGTACTGCTGGCGGGCGTGGCCGTGGCCCTGTCGGCCAGCCGCTATGCCGCACGCCGCCTGGACGCCAGCGCCCTGCTGCGCTGCCTGGGCCTGTCGCGCCGTCAGGCACTGGGACTGTATTGCCTGCAACTGGCCATGCTCGGCCTGGTCGCCGCCCTGGCCGGTGCTCTGCTCGGCTGGCTGGCCCAGCTGGGCCTGTTCCGCCTGCTGCAGGGGCTGTTGCCAAGCGTGGTGCCTGCTGGAGGTATCGTACCCGCCCTGGCCGGCATCGGTACCGGGCTGGTGGCACTGGCCGGTTTCGCCCTGCCGCCGATCGCTGCACTGGGCCAGGTGCCCCCGCTGCGGGTGCTGCGCCGCGACCTGCTGCCGATACCGCCCAGCAGCTGGCTGGTGTATGGCGCCGCGCTGTTTGCCTTGGGCCTGATCATGTGGCGGCTGAGCCTTGACCTGCTGCTCACCTTCGCCCTGCTCGGTGGCGGTCTGGTCGCCGCATTGTTGCTCGGCGGCCTGCTGTTGCTCGGTTTGCGCAGCCTGCGCCAGTTGCTGGCCGGCGCACCGCTGACCTGGCGCCTGGGGTTGGGCCAGCTGCTGCGTCACCCCACGGCCGCCGCCGGCCAGGCCCTGGCCTTCGGCCTGATCTTGCTGGCCATGGCCCTGGTCGCCCTGCTGCGCGCCGAACTGCTCGACACCTGGCAAGCCCAACTGCCCAAGGATGCACCCAACCATTTCGCCCTGAACATCCTGCCGGATGACCGCGAACCGTTCGCGCAACGCCTGCACCAGGTCAATGCAGCCTCGGCGCCGCTTTACCCGGTTACGCCCGGGCGCCTGGTGCAAATCAACGAGCAGCCGGTGCAGCAAGTTGTCAGCAAAGACTCGGCGGGTGAACGCGCCGTGCAGCGAGACCTTAGCCTGACCTGGGCCGCCGAACTGCCCGAAGGCAATCAACTCACTGCTGGCAGTTGGTGGCAAGCCTTGCCGGCCGACAGCGAAATTCCCGGTGTTTCGGTGGAAGCGGAACTGGCCACCAGCCTGAAACTGCACATCGGCGACCTGCTGACCTTCGACATCGGCGGCCAGCAGCGCCAGGCCCGGGTCAGCAGCCTGCGCAGCGTGCATTGGGACAGCTTCCAGCCGAACTTCTACATGATCTTCCAGCCCGGCACGCTGCAGGGGTTGCCGACCACTTACCTGACCAGTTTCTACCTGGCACCCGGCCACGACCTGGATGTGGTGGCGCTGTCGCGGGCATTTCCGGCGGTGACCATCCTGCAGGTGGACGCCTTGCTCGACCAGTTGCGCAGCATCCTCGCCCAGGTGACCCTGGCGGTGGAGTATGTGCTGCTGTTCGTGCTGGCGGCCGGGCTGGCGGTGCTGTTCGCCGGCTTGCAGGCAACGCTGGACGAACGCATTCGCCAAGGCGCCTTGCTGCGTGCGCTAGGGGCGGCGCGGCCATTGCTGGTGAAGGCGCGGCGTATCGAGTTCGGTTTGCTGGGTGCGGCCAGTGGGCTGTTGGCGGCAGTGGGTTGTGAACTGATTACCCTGGTGCTGTATCGCTATGCCTTCGATTTGCAGTGGAGCCCGCATCCTTGGCTGCTTGTGTTGCCGCTGGCGGGGGCGCTGCTGGTGGGAGGCGCGGGGGTGCTGGGGACGCGGCGGGCATTGAATGCGAGCCCGCTGGCGGTTTTGCGGGAGAGCTGATGGTTACCCGCGAAGAGGCCGGTACAGGCAACCCATAATCACTGTCCGTAGCTGATGCTGCTCACATACCAGGTCGCTTCACCGGTAGGTGTATGCACCACCACCTCATCGCCCTCTTCCTTCTTCAACAAGGCACGGGCCATGGGCGAATCGATCGAGATGTAGTCGTTGCGCCCGTAGATTTCGTCATAACCGACAATGCGAAACTTCATGGCCTCGCCATCATCATTCTCGATCTCGACCCAGGCGCCGAAAAACACCTTGCCTTCCTGCTGCGGCGAATAAGCCACCACCTTCACATCTTCAAGACGCTTTCGCAGATAACGCACCCTGCGGTCGATTTCGCGCAGCAGCTTCTTGTTGTACTGGTAGTCGGCGTTTTCGCTGCGATCCCCCAGGGATGCCGCCCAGGCAACCTTCTGAGTGATCTCCGGGCGATATACCCGCCACAGGTGGTCCAGCTCTTTCTTCAGCGCCTCATGGCCTTCCGTGGTAATGATGTTGGTGCTCAACAGCGCACTCCTTAACGGCGGGTAATCAGGCCTTGGCGCGCGATACGGGTGAGGTGGCCAATAACGTCTGCGGCCTCATCCTGCGCCGGAGCCTGGATGACGGCCAGGTCAAAACGGTCATTGCCGTACTGCGCCAGGCGGCAGCCGGTTTCGGCAAACTGAATCAGAAACGCGCGTGCCTGGCCCTTGCGCCGGGACAGGCCTTCGAGGTGACGCAAAAGGGTGGGCTGATGCTGGCCGCCGAGCAGAATGCGCGGTGTGCGGGACGCCTGGTTGGCAGGCAATGGGCTTAAACAGACACTGGTACGTGGGCAACTCATGGAGCTTCTCTCCGCCTCGCGAATCCCGCTGGGCAGCGGTGGGAGGCGTCACCGAACCAGCGCTTTAGCGGTATTTCGGATAACCCGGATGGGGGCTTTCCTGCGCCCCGCAAGTAGCTGTTTAAATCGGCGCAGGCGGTATGCTAGAGCGATGAGCCACAAGTTGCAAGCTACAAGCCGCAAGCAAAAGCAGGCCGAGTATTGGCCCGCTCTTGCTTGCGGCTTGTAGCTCAAAGCTTGCAGCGGGTTACCGGGCGATCAGGCGGTCCAGCGAGAAGCGGCCAGCGCCTTCGATCATGACGGCGACAGTGCCCGCCAGCAGGGCCAGGGCGAACTCATAGCCGTTATTGGACATGAACAGGCCGTTGCCGATATGCACCGAGAAGATCGCCACCACCAGGGTCACGGTCAGCGCCAGAGCCGCCGGGCGGGCCAGCAGGCCGATCACCAGGGCCAGGCCGCCGAAGAATTCGGCACTGCCGGACAGCAAGGCCATCAGGTAACCCGGCGCCAGGCCGATGCTTTCCATCCACTGGCCGGTACCTTCCAGGCCATAACCGCCAAACAGGCCGAACAGTTTTTGCGCGCCATGCGCCATGAAGATGATGCCAACCAGGATGCGGATAACGCTGAGGCCAGCGCCGGCGCGGGTGGAGAACAGGGCGTTGAGGGTCGTGTTGTTCATGTCGAAGCGTCCTTGAAGCGGAGAAGTTGTGTTGGGATGGGCGCTATCATAATCAATTCAATAGATATGAAAATCGCAAAAACCCCAACATAACAATCGATAAAATCGATTTCTCAACGCTTTGCTACGCGCTCCAGCACCGCACGCTCGCGGTTGAACGCCAGGAAGTACTTGTTGACGCTATTGACGAAGTTGACCGGCCCCATGCCGACCTGCTCCATGGCAATGCGCTCGGTCTGGAAGAACCACTGGTTGCCATTGAGGCCACGCCGCCGGGCCTCGGCACGCATGGCCTGGACCCGCTCGGGGCCGAGGTTGTAGGCCGCCAGTACAAAGGCCATGCGTTCACGCTCGTTGATCTTGGGGCTGGCAAAGAACTTGCGGCGGATTAGCGCCAGGTAACGGGCACTGGCTTGTACATTGCCATCTACCGTGGCGGTGTTGCTCACCCCTACCCGCTGGGCCGCCGAAGGCGTTATCTGCATCAAGCCGTGGGCACCGCCAGTGCCACGCGCGGCCGGGTTGAGGGTGGACTCCTTGAAGGCCAGCGCGGCCAGGTTGAGCCAATCGATCTGCTGCGCCTGGCCATGCTTCTGCAGCACTGCACGCACCGAGGCCAGGCGCTGACGGTCCTTGCTGGCCAACGGGTTGTGCACCCGGTACTGGCGGCGGTAGATGCGCTCGAAGGCGGCATCCTGGTTGTCCGGTGCACGGTAGCCCTGCAGGAAACGGTCGACCGTGGCCAGCAATTGCGGTGCATCGCGCCCTACATACCAACGCATGGCCTGCGGCGCCCCCAGGTGCACCCGGGTGTCCAGGCGCAGGCGTGGCATCACCCGCGCCCAGCGCCGGGCAATGGGTTGCTCGACCACTGTCAGGTGATAGATGCCCGCCTGCACCATCTCCAGCACATCCTCTACCGCCAGCGTTGAGTCGACCCACTCCACCTTGATCGGCGGCCGTTTGCGCAGGGCCAGTTGCTGGTTGGCCTGCTGGATCAGCGGCCCGGCGGCACTGGCACTGGTCAAGGCCACGGTACGCCCGGAAAGCTGTTCGACCTTGCTGAAGCTTCGCTCGCCCTTGCGCCCCACCAGCGTCAGCGGCACTTGGTCGAGAATTGGCGCACTGCTGCTGACGCCGCGCACGGTGCCGGGGTCAAGCAGCTCGCCCGGCGCTGCCAGGTCACCCTCGCCGCGAGCCAGTGCGCCCAGCAGTTGTTCCTTGGCGCGTGGGATGAGCTTGAGTTGAATCTCCTGGCCATCGGCGGCACGGGCATTGAGGTAATGCTCCAGGGCGCGCAGGCGATAGTATTCGATACCGACCGGCTCACCCTTGACCTCGCCTGAGCTATTACGGCTTTGATTGACCAACACCCGCAGCACCTGGCTGGAGCGGATCTGTTGTAGGTCGCGCACCTTGGCAGGCGGGATATTCTGCTGCGGCCCCGGCGCGCGCGCATGGGCGGCACCGGGCAGGGTCAGCCCAATCGTCAGCCCGAGCGTGAACAGGAAGGTGAGCCAGCATCGCAGCATGCGAAAACGTGTCCGTGGTCGGTGGGCGGCATCCATGGCTTGCACCGCCAAGTGAGAAATGACGGTAAAAGACCACGGCAACAGCATGAAGTTCTTGGTTTTTTCAGAAAAACGCGGTTTTTGCTATGCTGGCCGCCCCGCGGCACGAGATAGCACCATGCAACTGATCGATATCGGCGTCAACCTGACCAACAGCAGTTTCCACGACCAGCAGGCAGCCATTGTCGAGCGCGCGCTTGAAGCCGGTGTAACGCAAATGGTGCTGACAGGCACCAGCCTGGCGGTCAGCGAGCAGGCACTGGAGCTGTGCCAGCAGCTGGATAACAGCGGCGCGCACCTGTTCGCCACGGCAGGCGTACACCCTCACGATGCCAAGGCCTGGGATGCCAGTAGCGAGCGCCAGTTGCGCCAACTGCTGAATGAGCCGCGCGTGCGTGCGGTGGGCGAATGCGGCCTGGATTTCAACCGCGACTTCTCCCCTCGCCCGCTGCAGGAAAAAGCCCTGGAAGCCCAGCTGGCCCTGGCTGCGGAACTGCGCCTGCCGGTGTTCCTGCATGAGCGCGATGCCAGCGAGCGTTTGCTGGCAATCCTGAAGGATTACCGCGACCACCTGACCGGCGCGGTGGTGCACTGCTTTACCGGCGAACGCGAGGCGCTGTTCGCCTACCTGGACATGGACCTGCACATCGGCATTACCGGCTGGATCTGCGACGAACGCCGTGGCACTCATCTGCACCCGCTGGTAGGCAACATTGCCGAAGGCCGGCTGATGCTGGAAAGCGACGCCCCCTACCTACTGCCACGCAGCCTTCGGCCCAAGCCGAAGAACGGGCGCAACGAGCCGGCGTTTTTGCCAGAGGTGCTGCGTGAGGTCGCCTTGCACCGGGGCGAATCAACCGAGCATACGGCTGCCCATACCACCGCAACGGCGCGGGCATTCTTCCAGCTTCCCTGAGCCCTGCGTTCGGGCCGTTGATATGTATCAACATCTTGCTGAGTAGATACAGGCACAATGATGGCACCTTGCCAATATTGTTTCCGCTCAACTCAGAGAAGACCTGCCCATGGGTGCCTGGCTTAGCAACGTTTCCCTGAAGTACAAATTCTGGGCCGTCAACGCGGTGGCCTTTGTCACGACCTTACTGCTGGTGCTCTACGCCGTGCATCTGGAGCAACGCGCCCGCGCCGAGGCCGCGCAGGCCCAGGCGGCCGCGCAGGCCCAGCTGATAGCCGCCTGGCCGGCTGGGCAAGCACTGCCCCGCCTTGCCAATGTCATCAGTTGGCCTGCGGGGCAAACGCCGACGTTCGCCGGTGAGGCGCTCGACCCCCTGCGCAACGCCCAAGGCTGGGTCGAACTGCCAGGCGCCTGGGTCCTCGGAGAAAACCCGCTGCGCGGCGCACAGGTGCTGCGCAACGGTGACCAGCACGTGGCCGTGGTGGCCCAGTCGCCAAGCCTGCGCCAGGTGTTCTTCGACCGCTTCAGTAACTACGCGGTGTGCGTGCTGATCCTGATGCTGGCCATGCTTGGCGCTTCGCAGTTGCTGATCCGCTTCCTGCTCAGCCAGCTCAACACCTTGAAAGACGTGATGCTGCATGTGGAGAAAACCGGTGACCTGGCTGCCCGCGTGCCGCTGGCCTGCGGCGACGAGGTCGGCCAGATGGCCGGGGCCTTCAATGCCATGCAGGCCACCTACCACCGGGTCGTCAGCACGGTCGCCCACACGGCGGCACAATTGGACTCCGGCGCCGCACGCCTGGCCGCCAGCATGAGCGACGTGCGCCACGGCATGCTCGGCCAGCAAAGCGAAACCGACCAGGCCGCCACCGCCATCAACGAAATGTCGGCGACGGTACACCACATCGCCCAGCATGCCGGCGCCACCCGCGACCTGTCGCAAACCGCCGACACCTTGGCCGGCAGTGGCAAAGAGGTGGTCAGCCGGGTACAGGACTCGATTTCCGGGCTTTCCAGCGGCGTGCAGCAAACTGCCGAAATGATTCGCCAGCTGGCCGACGACAGCCAGAAGATCAACGGCGTGGTCAGCGTGATCCACAGCATCGCCGAGCAAACCAACCTGCTGGCGCTCAACGCTGCCATCGAAGCGGCGCGTGCTGGCGACCTGGGGCGCGGCTTTGCCGTGGTGGCCGATGAGGTGCGCAACCTGGCCAAGCGCGTGCAAACCTCTACCGACGAAATCACCACCATGGTCTCGGCCCTGCAATCGGGCACCCGCGATGCGGTGGAGTTCATGCAGGAAAGCTCTTACAAAGCCGACGACTGCGTGCGACAAGCCCAGGAGGCCGGCGAAGCGCTGGCCGAGATTACCGGCGCAGTGGCGCAGATGCGCGAAAGCAACACCCAGATCGCCGTGGCCGCCGAGCAACAAAGCCAGGTGGCTGAGGAAATGAACCGCGCCGTGGTGAGCATCCGCGATGTCACCGAGCAGACCGTGCAGCAGACGGTGGGCTCGGCCACCACCAGCAGCGAACTGGCGACCCTGGCCGGCGAACTCAGCAAGGCCATTGGCCAGCTCAAGCTATAGTCACCATAGCCAGCCTCGATTGGCCCCCGCCCGGGGGCCGCACTAAGCTTTGGGCACGACTGTGAGGAAATGCCCATGAGCAAGCGTCTGCCCAACCTGCCCGCCTGGCAATGGCGTGGCTACCACCATAACCACCGCCACCCGGCTAACCTGGTGCTGCACCTGATTGCCGTGCCGCTGTTCATCCTTGGCGCGCTGTTGGTTCTGTCCGGCCTGTTCGCCCTGGACCTGGGGCAGATTGCTGTTGGCGTGATCGCCCTGATTGCGGGGCTTGGCTTGCAGCGCCAGGGGCACCGGCTGGAAGCCGAGCAGCCTGAGCCGTTCGCCAATCGTCAGGACGCCGTGCAGCGATTGCTGACCGAGCAGTTCATTACCTTTCCACGCTTTGTGCTGAGCGGGGCGTGGTGGAAGGCCTGGCGGGAGCGGCATAAACACCGGCATTGATGCCAAGAGGCTGCTTTGCAGCCCAATCGTGACGTAAGGCCGTTCCCACAGGAATCGCGCAGTCCCTGAGGGAGCGGCCTTGCGTCGCGAAAGGAGCGCGCAGTGCTCCCAGGGGTGATCAGGCAAATACGGTCACGGTCTGTCGGCTCAGGGCCAACAACTCGCCCTCTGCCGTCCAAAGGGCGGCCGCCGCATGCCCATACCCGTCCCGCGCATGTTCGGTTTCCACGCAATAGCGGCACCAGTCCAAGGTCGACAATTTCGCCGTAGGCTGGATGAACTCGATGGTCCAGGTCAGCGTACTGCCTGCAGCCGGTTGCTTGAGAAACGGCATCAGGCTCGGCGGCCAGGCATCGACCAGCGCCAGCAGGTGTGCTTCATTGACCTGGTCTTCTGCCACATCCCGCAACCGCACCCAACCGCCCATCTTGCGCGACTGATTGCCACTGAACGGCAACCCGCCCACCGCCCAGCGCAAGGCAACATGGCGCATGAACTCGGGTGTGACGCCCTTGATGTAGGGCAGTTCGGGTGCGGCGTCTTCAAGCGCTTTCATTTCCATGGCCGGTAATGCCGGTACATCGACCACAGATGGCCGCCCCGCGCCGAAATTGCCTTGCACCAAGGTCACCACCTGGCCATCCTGGACCGCGCGGCCCAGCAAGGTGCTGACAGCCTTGCCTTCACGCAGCACCTCCACCTCGAAGCGAATTGGCACGTCCGCGGCCGCAGGCGCTACGAAGCTGATGGCCAGCGAGCGCACCGGGCGGCTGTCGGTGAGCTTCAGGCGCATGGCCTCATAGACCATGGCCGCCATCAGCCCGCCAAAGGCAGCGCGGCCCTGGGCCCAGCTGGGGGGGATGCTGACGGCTTGCGGGTTGGCTCGCACAGCGTCGAGTAGTTGGTTGAAATTCATGGGCCGACTCCTGCCTGTAGAAAGGGTCGGCCCATCCTAGCCAGCAAACCCTGGGCGATCAGCCCGCATATCGGTCATTGTTCGGGCTAACGCCGCGCCAGTGCCTGCAACAAGGCATCCAGCGTCACGTCCGACTGGCGCTCGGCTTCATGCAACTCTTGCTCCCAGTCGGCCTGGCAGGGGGCGAGGTCTGCATGGTCGCGCGCCTGCAGCAGCCACTGCAGGCGGTCATGCCAGCCCCCCAGGTCGCCCTGCGCCTTTTTCAGCAAGCGCTGCAGCTTTTTCCCGGCGTGATCAAGCTGTGGATACGCTTCATCGCCATAGCGCGCACGCTTGATCAGCAAGCGCAGGCGGTGACGGTCGTGAGCCGGATCCTGCAAGGCTTTGCGCAATGTACGCCACTGCTTGACCAGGCGCTTGTCGATGCGCTTGCCCAGTGACCGGGTCAGCCCCTCGCGGCCGGCTGCCCGCAGAAACAACGGAAACGCGTCGACAATCGCCAACACACGCGCCAGCTGCGGGCTGGCAGCGACACTGGCGAAGGTCCTGTCCCGCCCTTCCAGGCGCCGCTGCCCGACCGCGACGTGGCCGCGCCCGATCAGTTCGGCTGCCAGCACCTCACGATCGCGCAGCGGCGTGGTCAGGGTACCCAAGGCCCTGGCGGCATCCTCCAGCTGTTCCACGCCAGGCAGCCCGCGCAGGGGCCTGAGCAGGCTGCGCAGACGGCGCAAGGTGATACGCAGGTCATGCAGCGCCTCGCTGTCGGTATTGGCAGCCAGGCGCTCGCGACACGCCAGCAGGCGTACCTGCACGGCCAGCATCTGGGCAACTACATGATCGAGCATGGCAGACATAAGACGCTCCTCGGTCAGCGCCCGGCGCGAGACTCACGAATGTAGAACCGCGCCTTCTCAGCCTTGCGGGTACAGCTTTCGTAGCCTTCGAACTGCTGCTGGGTCTTCGCGCCGGTCAGCAGCGACAAGGCTTTGGAGTAGCTCACGGCACCGGCAAAGCCTTCGGCCTTGGCCAGGTCCAGCTCCTTCCAGGCGGCATCCAGCTGGGTGGCGCAGCTGTCACGGTAGGCCGTCTTGCCCGCGCAGCCTGCCAAGGCCAGGGCAATCAGTGGAAGGCAGATCCAGGCTTTCATCGGTATGACCTCAATGGTAAAAAAACGGTGGCTGTTCGACGCCCGGGCAACTGAAAAGTGCCCGGCCCAGCCAACTTTGCGTGGCCAGCATTATCACAGTAGCTCAGCGCGATCTACATTGAAGCACAGGCCGCCAAGGGTGCATTGTAGGACCATGGTTGCACGGCCCGAGGAATGTTCATGAGTAAACGCGTGGCACTGGTATTGGGATCGGGCGGCGCCCGGGGATATGCGCACATTGGCGTGATTGAGGAAATCGAGCGCCGGGGCTACGACATCGCCTGCATCGCCGGTTGCTCCATGGGGGCGGTGATTGGCGGCATCTACGCCGCCGGCAAGCTGGAAGACTACCGCAACTGGATCGAGAGCCTCGACTACCTGGATGTACTGCGCCTGGTAGACGTGAGCTTTCGCCTCGGCGCCATTCGTGGCGACAAGGTGTTCGGACAGATCCGCAAGATCGTCGGCGAGATCAACATCGAACAACTGCGCATCCCCTACACGGCGGTTGCCGCCGACCTCACCAACCAGCAGGAAATCTGGTTTCAGGAGGGTTGCCTGCACCAGGCCATGCGCGCCTCGGCGGCCATCCCCAGCCTGTTCACGCCAGTGATGCAGGGCAATCGCATGCTGGTAGACGGCGGCATCCTCAACCCGCTACCGATCGTGCCGGTGGTGTCCAGCCACTGTGACCTGATCATAGCGGTCAACCTCAACGCCACCAACCAGAAGCAGTATCAATTGCCGGTGATCGAGCGCCCGGCGGCGTTCAAGATGCGTTTTGACTCCCTGCTGAGCTCGTTGGGCTCTCGCCTGCCGTTCCGGCGCAAGCCGGCAGAGGAGCTGATACGCATCGAAAAGGAGATCGTTGCCGAAGGGCTGGCGCCGCCGAACCCGTGGCTGGCAGATGCCGCCAACCCGGAAGGCCAGCAACCGGCAGCGGCCCCCGAGCGCGAGGGGGCGCCCAAGTCGGCGACCGGCTCGTTCATCATTGACAACGTGGGGCCGGCTTCGCTGCTGGATTTGATCAACCAGAGCTTCGAAGTGATGCAAACCTCGCTGGCGCAGTACAAGATCGCCGGCTATCCACCGGATGTACTGATCAACGTGCCCAAGCGGGTGTGCCGGTTTTTCGAGTTTTACAAGGCGCCGGAGCTGATTGCCCTGGGGCGGGAGATTGCGCGGGATACGCTCGATAATTACGAGGGAGTGAAACGGTAAGGTCTATAGCGCCTGTAGCGGCCTCTTAGCGGGCAAGCCTGCTCCCACAGGGATCCCACAGTATTCAGGCTTGTGGTTATCCTGTGGGAGCAGGCTTGCCCGCTAAGAGGCCGCTACAGGCGACACAAATGAAACAGGCCGCACGAGGCGGCCTGTTTCTTCATGCAACGATCACCTTAGTAACGGGTGATGTCTGCATTGGCTTCCAGCTGCTTGCGATAAGCCGCAAAGTCCTGCTGGCCAGCACGCGACGCGAGGTAGCGGCGGATCTGCTGCTTCTCTTCGTCGGTGGCGGTAGCGCCTTCGTTAACACCCTTGAGCTGCAGCACCACCAGGCTACCGTCACGCAGCACTACGCTGCCGTAAACCGGCTTGGCCTTGGCCTGCGGCTTGCCGAGGCGGAACAGTGCCTGCAGTTCGGCCGGGTCAATACCGTCCTCGCCACGGGTAACAGCCTCATAGGCCTTCCAGCCCTGCCCTTCATGCACGCTGCCCGGTGCGATGGAGCCATCACGCAGGCCGGCAATCAGCTTGTCTGCCTTGGCCTTGAGTTCGGCGGTCGCCTTGTCTTTGGCCAGCTGCTCGCTGATGTTCTTGGCCACGGCCTCCAGCGGCAGTTGCTCCGGCTTGCGGTGCTCCTTGACACGCAGTACCACGGTGGTTTCCGGGTCGAGCTCGATGGCGGTGCTGTTGGCACCTTCGTCCAGCACTTCTTCTGAGAACGCAGCCTGTACCACCGAACGGTTGGCAGTGATGCCTTCACCACCCTCGCGGCCGAAGGCTGCGGAGGTGTGCACCTTGAGGTTCAGGTCCTGGGCCGGCTGAGCCAGGTCGGAGGCCTCGTAGGCCGCATCCTGCAACTGCTTGCTGGCGTCGACGTATCGCTGCTCGACCAACGGGATCTTCAGGTCGCGGGTCAGTTTGTCCTTCAGGCTGGCGAAGCTCGGCACTTCCGGTGCTTGCACGCCCAGCAGCTTGATCAGGTGGTAGCCGAACTCGGTGCGTACCGGGGTCGATACCTGGCCCTCCTGCAGCTTGTACAGCGCCTCTTCAAAGGCGGGGTCGTACACACCCGGGCCGGCGAAGCCGAGGTCACCACCGTTGTTGGCCGAGCCAGGGTCCTGAGAGAATTCCTTGGCCAATGCGGCAAAGTCTTCACCCTTGGCCAGACGCTGCTCAATCTCTTCAGCACGGGCCTTGGCCTGGGCATCGGTGACTTTGTCGTTGACCTCGATGAGGATGTGCGCGGCATGGCGCTGTTCCGCGAGGTTGGCGATGTCCTTCTCGTACTGAGCCTTGAGCTCTTCGTCGGTCACGTTGACCTGGTCGAAGAACGCCGACTTCTTCAGCTCGATGTAGTCGATCACCACCTGGTCAGGCGACATGAACTCCTTGGCGTGCTGGTCGTAGTGCGCCTTGACCTCTTCGTCGCTGACCTTGACCGAGGCCGGGTCGGCCTTGAAGGTCAGGGAAGCGAAGTCGCGGGTCTGCTTCTCCAGGCGGGCGAAAGCATCCACCTGCTGGTCGGTGACGAAGCTGCTGCCGGCCAGGCCGGTGCGCAGCTGGCCGATGAGCATTTCCTCGGCGAGCATGTCACGGAACTGCATGCGGCCGTAGCCCATCTGGCGGATGACCTGGTCGAAACGGTCAGCACTGAACTTGCCGTCCACCTGGAATTCCGGCGTCTGCAGGATCACCTGATCCAGCGCGGCCTCGGAGAAGGCGAACTTGGCATCTTCGGCGCCTTGCAGCAGCAGCTTGCGGCTGATCAGGCCCTTGAGGGCCTCTTCACGCAGCAATTTGTCATCCAGCAGCGCCGGGTCGAAATCCTTGCCCAACTGTTGCATCAGCTGACGGCGCTGCATGTCGGCGGCCTGGCTCAGCTCATTCTGGCTGATGGTCTGGCCGTTCACCTTGGCGGCGTCCTGGCTATGGGTGGCGGCCTGGAAAATGGCTTCAAAGCCGGTCAACGCCATCAACACGACGATAAGGCCGATGATGGTCTTGGCAATCCAACCTTGTGAATTGTCCCTGATATTTTGCAGCATGCGTCCCCCAGAAACGGCTGTACCACTGCGTCGACAACCGCGGAGCGTGGGTAGAATCCTGATAAAAGAAAGGCGCATCCGAGGATGCGCCTTTGCTTAGCAAACGTGTCAGGCGGGAACGTTTGCGCCCCGCCATCACCGTGCTCGGACCAGGCCAGGCCGGGTCCGGCTGAAAGACGACTTAGTTGACGGCGTCTTTCAGGCCTTTGCCTGCCTTGAAACCTGGAACCTTGGCGGCTTCGATCTTGATCGCCTTGCCGGTTTGCGGGTTACGGCCGGTGCGCTCGGCGCGCTCCTTGACCGAGAAGGTACCGAAGCCAACCAGTACCACATCGTCACCTTGCTTCAGGGCGCCGGTGACGGATTCGATGACTGCGTCCAGCGCACGGCCGGCTACAGCTTTCGGGATGTCAGCAGATGCGGCGATAGCGTCAATCAGTTCCGACTTGTTCACTCTAAGTCCCCTTATTTCTCTATTGAGTTTGTTTCTAAGTATGTAATGAAAAGCTTATGAAACGTGCGCTGGGTGGCCTGATGACAATAGCGTGCCGCTTTATAGCAAGGCCCCGAAAAAACTGTCAAGGAAAGCCCCCCAGCTAAAAACTACTAATGCGTGCTGATTCTTTCCTTAGCATCGCCGTCGCGCTTTTCATCTTTCGCGACAATCTCCGGAGCCACATCTGGCAAGGGCTCCGGGGCGTATTGCAGCGCAATTTGCAGGACTTCGTCAATCCATTTGACCGGTTTGATCTGCAGATCCTGTTTGATATTTTCAGGAATCTCCTTCAAATCGCGAACATTCTCCTCGGGAATGATCACCGTCTTGATCCCGCCACGGTGTGCCGCCAGCAGTTTTTCCTTCAACCCGCCAATGGCCAGCACTTGGCCACGCAGGGTGATTTCGCCGGTCATGGCCACATCGGCGCGCACCGGAATCTGCGTCAGCGCCGACACCAGCGCGGTGCACATGCCGATACCGGCACTTGGCCCATCCTTCGGCGTAGCGCCTTCCGGCATGTGGATATGCACGTCATGCTTCTCGTGGAAGTCGGCGGCAATACCCAGGCTGCGGGCGCGGCTACGCACCACGGTCTGTGCGGCAGTGATCGACTCGACCATCACATCGCCCAACGAGCCGGTCTTGATCAGCTGGCCCTTGCCGGGGATGACCACGGCTTCGATGGTCAGCAGTTCGCCGCCCACCTGGGTCCAGGCCAGGCCGGTGACCTGGCCGATCTGGTCCTGCTGCTCGGCCAGGCCGTAGCGGAACTTGCGCACGCCCAGCAGGTGTTCCAGCTGCTCGCTGGCCACCTTGACCTTGACCTGCTTCTGCCCGGTATGTTCCTTGACCACCTTGCGGCAGACCTTGGCGATTTGCCGCTCCAGGCCCCGCACACCGGCTTCGCGGGTGTAATAACGGATGATGTCGCGGATCGCCGAAACGTCGACTTCCAGCTCTTCTTTCTTCAAGCCGTTGGCCTTGACCTGCTTGGGCACCAGGTACTTGACCGCGATGTTGATCTTCTCGTCCTCGGTGTAGCCCGGCAGGCGGATGACTTCCATACGGTCGAGCAGCGCCGGCGGGATGTTCATCGAGTTCGAGGTGCACAGGAACATCACATCCGAGAGGTCGTAGTCAACCTCCAGGTAATGGTCGTTGAAGTTGTGGTTTTGCTCCGGGTCGAGCACTTCCAGCAGCGCCGAGGCCGGGTCGCCACGCATGTCGCTGCCCATTTTGTCGATTTCGTCGAGCAGGAACAGCGGGTTGCGCACGCCCACCTTGGTCATCTTCTGGATGAGACGGCCTGGCATGGAGCCAATGTAGGTGCGGCGGTGACCACGAATTTCGGCTTCGTCACGTACGCCACCCAAGGCCATGCGCACGAACTTGCGGTTGGTAGCGGCCGCTATCGACTCGGCCAGCGAGGTCTTGCCAACGCCGGGAGGGCCGACCAGGCACAGCACCGGGCCACGGATTTTCTTGACGCGCTTTTGCACGGCAAGGTATTCGAGGATGCGTTCCTTGACCTCTTCCAGGCCATAGTGGTCGGCATCGAGAATTTCCTCGGCCTTGGCCAGGTCCAGGCGCACTTTGCTCTGGGCCTTCCACGGCACCTGCACGAGCCAGTCGAGGTACGAACGCACCACGGTGGCCTCGGCCGACATTGGCGACATCTGCTTGAGCTTGTTCAGCTCGGCCTGGGCCTTGGTGAGGGCATCCTTGGGCAGGCCAGCGGCTTCGATGCGCTTTTTCAGCTCTTCGACTTCGTTGTGGCCTTCATCGCCATCGCCGAGTTCTTTCTGAATGGCCTTCATCTGCTCATTCAGGTAGTACTCGCGCTGGCTGCGCTCCATCTGCTTCTTGACCCGGCCGCGAATGCGTTTTTCGACCTGCAGCAGGTCGATTTCGGCATCCAGCAGCGCCAGCACGTGCTCGACACGGGTTGGCAGGTCGACGATTTCGAGAATTTCCTGCTTCTGTTCGATCTTCAGGGCCATGTGGGCGGCCATGGTGTCGACCAGACGCCCTGGCTCTTCGATGCTGTTCAGCGAAGACAGCACTTCGGCAGGGACCTTCTTGCCCAGTTGTACGTACTGCTCGAACTGCGACAGCAACGTGCGCACGAACACTTCCGACTCGCGCTCGGCGGCGTCGGTTTCGTCGATCAGGGAGACTTCGGCACGGATGTGCCCTTCTACTTCGGTGAAACGCTCGACAGCGCCACGCTGCTCGCCTTCGACCAGCACCTTGACGGTGCCATCAGGCAGCTTCAACAGTTGCAGCACGGTGGCCACGGTACCGACGCGGTACAGGGCGTCCTCGCCGGGGTCGTCGTCGGCCGGGTTTTTCTGGGCAAGCAGAAGGATCTGCTTTTCGCCCGTCATCGCGGCCTCAAGGGCCTCGATGGATTTTTCGCGCCCCACGAACAGCGGGATAACCATGTGCGGGTAAACAACGACATCGCGCAATGGCAAAAGAGGCAAGTCGAGGGTGGTCTTCATGATTTCGCCTCTACAGCGGCCTTATGGCCGGAAACCGGTGGAAATGATGCTTGGACCTAATGTGGGGGCACGCTTGGGAAATTACAAGCGCTAGCGCAGGAAAAGCAGAAAGGGGCCCGTAGGCCCCCTCCTTGCTTGCAACCGTGAACCGGCCTTTGCCTGAATCAGGCGTCTGGCGCGGCCTTGGCTTGCGGCTCGCTGTTCTCGTAGATCATCAGCGGCTGCGAGGTACCCTCGATGACGCTCTCATCGATCACCACCTTGCTGACGTCCTTCTTCGAAGGGATCTCGTACATGGTGTCGAGCAGCACGCCTTCGAGGATCGAACGCAGGCCACGGGCGCCAGTCTTGCGCTCCAGGGCCTTGCGGGCAACGGCCTTGAGTGCGTCACTGCGGAACTCGAGGTCGACGCTTTCCATCTCGAACAGCTTGGCGTACTGCTTGGTCAGGGCATTCTTCGGCTCGGTGAGAATCTGCATCAGCGCAGCCTCGTCCAGCTCGTCGAGGGTCGCCAGCACCGGCAGACGGCCGACGAATTCCGGAATCAGGCCAAACTTGACCAGATCGTCCGGCTCGACCTCACGCAGGGACTCGCCAACCTTCTTGCCCTCTTCCTTGCTGCGCACTTCGGCGCCAAAACCGATACCACCTTTGGTGGAGCGGTTCTGGATAACCTTTTCCAGGCCCGAGAACGCACCACCACAGATGAACAGGATGTTGCGGGTATCAACCTGCAGGAATTCCTGTTGCGGGTGTTTACGGCCACCTTGCGGCGGAACCGAAGCCACGGTGCCTTCGATCAGTTTCAACAACGCCTGCTGCACGCCCTCGCCCGAAACGTCACGGGTGATGGACGGGTTGTCCGACTTGCGCGAGATCTTGTCGATCTCGTCGATGTAGACAATGCCCATCTGGGCCTTTTCCACGTCGTAGTCGCACTTCTGCAACAGCTTCTGGATGATGTTCTCGACGTCCTCACCCACATAACCGGCTTCGGTCAGGGTGGTCGCGTCGGCAATGGTGAACGGTACGTTCAACAAGCGTGCCAGGGTTTCGGCGAGCAGGGTCTTGCCCGAGCCGGTCGGCCCGATGAGCAGGATATTGCTCTTGCCCAGTTCGACTTCGTCACCCTTCTTGTCACGCTGGTTCAGGCGCTTGTAGTGGTTGTACACCGCTACGGCCAGCACCTTCTTCGCGCGCTCCTGACCAATGACGTACTGGTCCAGGATGCCGCTGATTTCTTTCGGCGAAGGCAATTTGTGCGCGCTGCTCTCGGCCTGGGCTTCCTGCACCTCCTCACGGATGATGTCATTGCACAGGTCGACGCACTCGTCGCAGATAAATACCGAGGGCCCGGCAATCAGTTTGCGCACTTCGTGCTGGCTTTTGCCGCAGAAGGAGCAATAAAGCAATTTGCCGCTGTCCTCGCCGTTACGGGTGTCAGTCATTCGATCGATCCAATCCGGTAGGCTTGCAACACAAGATGAAGGCAATTGCGGGCTTTTTCAAGTCCGCAGGTAGGCGCTTTGCGCACCTACCTGCTCTGGCACCCCGGTTCAGGAGGCCAGTTGCCGCTTGTCGTAGACCGAGTCGATCAGGCCGTACTCGGCCGCGCGCGAGGCGCTCATGAAGTTGTCACGCTCGGTGTCGCGCTTGATAGTCTCGAGGTCCTGGCCGGTGTGGTAGGCCAGCAGCTCATTCAGACGGGCCTTGATATTGAGGATTTCCTGGGCATGGATCTCGATATCGGTCGCCTGCCCCTGGAAGCCGCCCAACGGCTGGTGAATCATCACGCGCGAGTTCGGCAAGCAGTGACGCTTGCCTTTGGCACCGGCAGCCAGCAGGAAGGCGCCCATGCTGCAGGCCTGGCCGATGCAGATGGTCGAAACGTCCGGCTTGATGAACTGCATGGTGTCGTAAATCGACATGCCGGCGGTGACGGAGCCACCCGGCGAGTTGATGTACAGATGGATATCCTTGTCCGGGTTTTCAGCCTCAAGGAACAGCAGTTGCGCAACGACGAGGTTGGCCATGTAGTCCTCTACCGGGCCGACCAGGAAAATTACACGCTCCTTCAACAGGCGCGAGTAGATGTCGTAAGCGCGTTCGCCACGGGCGGACTGCTCGATAACCATCGGGACCAGGCCGCCTGCGGCCTGGATGTCAGAGCTCTGCTGAATATAAGAATTGCGGGACATGTCCTGCGCTCACTCCCAAATAGTCATGGCTTGAATACGCACAAGCCAGCTCGAAGGCTGGCTTGTGGGGGTTTCCTACGAGAGAACCGTATTACTCAGCTTCGGCAGGAGCCTGTGCTGGTTTAACGGCATCTTCGTACGAGACCGACTTGTCGGTCACAGTCGCTTTCTGCAGAACAGTATCTACAACTTGTTCTTCCAGCACAACCGAACGCACTTCGTTCAGTTGCTGGTCGTTCTTGTAGTACCAGGCGATGACCTGCTCAGGCTCTTGGTAAGCCGAAGCCATTTCTTCGATCATTTCGCGAACCTTGGCGTCGTCCGGCTTCAGTTCGAACTGCTTGACCACTTCAGCAACGATCAGGCCCAACACAACACGGCGCTTGGCTTGCTCTTCGAACAGCTCGGCTGGCAGTTGCTCTGGCTTGATGTTGCCACCGAACTGCTGAACAGCCTGCACGCGCAGACGGTTGACTTCGTTTTCCAGCAGGGCTTTTGGCACTTCGATCGGGTTGGCGGCCAGCAGACCGTCCATGACCTGGTTCTTGACCTTGGTCTTGATCGCCTGACGCAGTTCACGCTCCATGTTCTTGCGAACTTCGGCGCGGAAGCCTTCCAGGGTCGATTCCTTGATGCCGAACTGGGCGAAGAATTCTTCGTTCAGCTCTGGCAGCACAGGGGCGGCAACGCTGTTGATGGTGATGGTGAACTCGGCGGCTTTGCCAGCCAGGTCCAGGTTCTGGTAGTCCTCTGGGAAGGTCACGTTGACAACGCGCTCTTCGCCAGCCTTGGCGCCAACCAGGCCGTCTTCGAAGCCCGGGATCATGCGGCCGGAGCCCAGTACCAGCTGGGTGCCCTTGGCCGAACCACCGGCGAACACTTCACCGTCAACCTTGCCAACGAAGTCGATGTTGACCTGGTCGTCGTTCTGCGCGGCGCGCTCAACGGCTTCAAAGCGGGTGTTCTGCTTGCGCAGCACTTCCAGCATGTTGTCCAGGTCGGCGTCAGCCACTTCGGCGCTCAGGCGCTCGACGTTGATCGACTCCAGGCCGGCAACGGTGAACTCAGGGAACACTTCGAAGATGGCGACGAATTCCAGGTCCTTGCCCTTTTCGAAGGACTTGGGCTCTACAGCCGGAGCGCCAGCCGGGTTCAGCTTCTGCTCGACGATGGCTTCGTAGAAGGAAGCCTGGACCAGGTCACCGAAAGCCTCTTGACGGGCATCGGCCTCGAAGCGCTGACGGATCACGCTCATTGGCACCTTGCCTGGGCGGAAGCCGGCAACTTTGGCGCGCTTGGCAGTCTGTTGCAGACGCTTGTTGACTTCGTTCTCGACGCGCTCGGCCGGAACGGCGATGGTCATGCGGCGCTCGAGAGCGGAAGTGTTTTCAACAGAAACTTGCATGGATATTCCTCGTTGCACAGACGTTAGCCGGCGTTAGCCCGACTCCAGAATCAAGGGCAAGCATTCTAGTGAGTCGCGCAGCAGAAGTCACCCCACTCGGGACGACGGGAAACCACGCCGGTCGATTAACTTTCAAGGCCCGCACGGCGCACCGCCAGGCCTGTTTCAATAAGGGCCGCACGACACCCGGGGCGCCCTACAGCCGAAATACCTTGTCAAACAACTGCCAACAACGATTTCGCTTCCTTTATTCAGGGTCGATTTCGTTGAACTGGCAGTACTCTTCCCATTCCATCCCCAGCGCCTCGGCCACGTCACGGTGCGTTTCCAGGCGCATGGCCTGCAGCTGCTCCGGGGTTTCGGCGATCAGTTGCAGCGCAAGCTCCCAAGGCTGAATGCCCTGCTCGTCGGCGGCATCTTCGAACGCCCACTCGATCTGCTGGGCCTGTTCGCGCGCATCCAGCTCGCGGATCTCCTCGAGCAGCTGCGGGTTGGCTTCGGCAAAGCGCTGCAGCGCCAGGGCCTGACGGGCTTCTTTTGCAATCATCGGGCTAGTCCTCTGCCTGTCAAACAGGCCGGTGTTTCAACCGGCTGAAATCTAACAGCTTTTATTGGGGTGTCACTAGAGGATTACAAGGGGCGGGGATGCGATTTGGCCGGAAGGTGGTTCGCCATGACATTTTCAGCGCCTGCGAGATCGAGCGCCAGGGCACCCAAGGCATCCACACCACCACAACCCCAAAACAAAAAGGCGCCCGATCTCACGATCAAGGCGCCTTTTCAAGAATATGGGGTGGACGATGGGAATCGAACCCACGACAACTGGAATCACAATCCAGCGCTCTACCAACTGAGCTACGCCCACCATATTGCAGTCTTGCGATGTTGCGGTACAACCTTACAGAAGCATGGTGCGGACGAAGAGACTCGAACTCTTACAGCTTGCGCCGCTGGAACCTAAATCCAGTGTGTCTACCAATTTCACCACGTCCGCGTAACGCTTAAAACAAAGGCGCCAGATGCTATCGAGGCGCCCTTGAAGAATATGGGGTGGACGATGGGAATCGAACCCACGACAACTGGAATCACAATCCAGCGCTCTACCAACTGAGCTACGCCCACCATATTGCATTACAGCTACTTGCGTGCCAAAGCTGCCTAATGGCGCACCCGGCAGGACTCGAACCTGCGACCATCCGCTTAGAAGGCGGATGCTCTATCCAGCTGAGCTACGGGCGCTTAAGCTTGAAGCCTAACCGAACGAGACCTTAACAGATAACTGCTAAACCACTCATTCTGCCCGACTTAGCCAACCAGTGCTAGGCTGTGCCCGACAAGTGCGGCGAATCTTATAGTCGACCCTGTAACTCGTCAACACCTTTTTAAAAAAAATTTAAATTATTTAAGGGGTTAGGGGATTTGCCCGACCACCCGCCTTTGCCCGTGGGCCGTGTCGTGCGAGAATGCGCGCTCTTTAATTGTTTCCTTCTCGATGGTTAATCACGCGTCTATGACTGCACACCTAATCGATGGCAAGGCGATCGCCGCCAACCTGCGCAAGCAGATCGCTCAACGTGTCGTGGAGCGTCGCCAGCAAGGCCTGCGTACGCCGGGCCTGGCAGTGATCCTGGTCGGCACCGACCCCGCCTCCCAAGTCTATGTCTCGCACAAGCGCAAGGACTGCGAAGAGGTCGGCTTCATTTCGCAGGCGTTCGACCTGCCCAGCGAAACCTCGCAGCAGGCCCTGACCGAGCTGATCGACCGCCTCAATGACGACCCGGCTGTCGACGGCATCCTGCTGCAGTTGCCGCTGCCGGCGCACCTGGACGCCTCGCTGCTGCTCGAGCGCATTCGCCCGGACAAGGATGTGGACGGTTTCCACCCATACAACATCGGCCGCCTGGCCCAGCGCATCCCGCTGCTGCGCCCGTGCACGCCGAAAGGCATCATGACCCTGCTGGAAAGCACCGGTCAGGACCTGTACGGCATGAACGCAGTGATCGTCGGCGCGTCCAACATCGTGGGTCGCCCGATGGCCATGGAACTGCTGCTGGCCGGCTGCACCGTCACCGTCTGCCACCGCTTCACCAAGGACCTGGCTGGCCATGTCGGGCGCGCCGACCTGGTGGTCGTGGCTGCCGGCAAGCCGGGCCTGGTCAAGGGTGAGTGGGTCAAGGAAGGCGCTATCGTCATCGACGTGGGTATCAACCGCCAGGAAGACGGCAAGCTGGTCGGCGACGTGGTCTACGAGACCGCCCTGCCACGTGCCGGCTGGATCACGCCGGTGCCGGGTGGCGTCGGGCCGATGACCCGTGCCTGCCTGCTGGAAAACACGCTGTATGCGGCGGAAGAGCTGCACAAGTAAGTCGGCGTGAAATGAAAACGGCACCTCTGGCAGGTGCCGTTTTTTTTGCCTGTGGTTCATGCATTGGCCTTGCTGGCCTCTTCGCGGGCTTGCCCGCCCCCACAGGAACCCCACTCCCCTTGAGAGCGATGCAGTACCTGTGTGCGGGCGAGCCCGCGAAGAAGCCAACGTGGTACTCAGCCAATTACTTCCTGGCCGCCTCCCACGACTTCAACAGCTCGTTGTAGCTGACTGTCTCGCCCTTGGGCTTCTCGTTGGCCAACTTCGGTTTCGGTGCACCGGGCTGGTCGAACCAGTACTGGGCATCCTTCTCCGGGTTCAGCTTGGGCGCACAGGTGGCCTGGGCATTGGACCGCTGCAAACGTTCCATCATGCGGTCCTGGTCCCGCGCCAGGCCATCCAGCGCTTCCTGCGGGGTCTTCTCGCCACTGGCCACTTCGGCAATGTGGCTCCACCACAGCTGCGCCAAGCGCGGATAATCCGGCACGTTGGTGCCAGTGGGCGTCCACTGCACCCGTGCCGGGCTGCGGTAGAACTCGACCAGCCCACCGAGCTTGGGCGCGAGGTCGGTCATGGCCTGGGAGTTGATGTCCGACTCACGAATCGGCGTCAGGCCGACGATGGTCTTCTTCAGCGACACCGTCTTGGAGGTGACGAACTGGGCATACAGCCACGCTGCCAGGCGTTGCTTCTCGGGGGTGGACTTGAAGAACGTCCACGAACCCGTGTCCTGATAGCCCAGCTTCATCCCCTCCTCCCAATAAGGCCCCTTCGGCGAGGGCGCCATGCGCCACTTCGGTGTGCCATCGGCATTCACCACCGGCAATCCGGGCTTGGTCATGTCGGCGGTAAACGCGGTGTACCAGAAGATCTGCTGGGCGATGTTGCCCTGCGCCGGCACCGGCCCCGCCTCGGAGAAGGTCATGCCCTGCGCTTCCTTGGGCGCATAGGCACGCATCCAGTCCACGTACTTCTGGGTGGCATATACAGCGGCCGGGCCGTTGGTGTCGCCGCCACGGGTGACACTGGAGCCCACCGGGTGGCAGTCCTCCACGCGAATGCCCCATTCATCCACCGGCAGGCCGTTGGGCAGCCCTTTGTCGCCACCGCCGGCCATGGAGAACCAGGCATCCGTGAAGCGCCAGCCCAGCGACGGGTCTTTCTTGCCGTAGTCCATATGGCCATAGACGCGCTTGCCGTCGATTTCCTTGACGTCTTCGGTAAAGAACTTGGCAATGTCTTCATAGGCCGACCAGTTCACCGGCACACCCAGCTCGTAGCCGTACTTTTCCTTGAATTTGGTTTTAAGCTCCGGCCGCTCGAACCAGTCGGCGCGGAACCAGTACAGGTTGGCGAACTGCTGGTCGGGCAACTGGTAGACCTTGCCATCCGGTGCAGTGGTGAAGGAAATGCCGATAAAGTCCTTCAGGTCGAGGGTCGGCGAGGTGTAGTCCTTGCCTTCGTTGGCCATCAGGTCGGTGATCGATTCCACCTTGCCGTAGCGAAAGTGCGTACCGATCAGGTCGGAGTCGTTGACCCAGCCGTCGTAGATGTTCTTGTCCGACTGCATCTGTGTCTGCAGTTTCTCCACCACGTCGCCTTCCTGGAGCAGGTCGTGGGTCAGCTGGATGCCGGTGATTTCGCTGAAGGCCTTGGCCAGCACCTTGGACTCGTATTCATGGGTGGTGATGGTTTCCGACACCACGTTGATCTTCATGCCACGGAACGGCTCTGCGGCCTTGATGAACCACTTCATCTCGGCCATCTGCTGTTCCGGGGTCAGCGTCGAAGGCTTGAACTCGCTGCCAAGCCACTTCTTCGCTGCATCCTCGTATTGGTCAGCCCAGGCTGTGCCATGCACGCTGGTCAGCACCAGCAACGCGGCCAGGGTCAAATGTCGCGTCTTGTGCTTGTTATCGAACATTGTGATCTCCCGTTTCTGTTATTCCACAGGGCCGCTCGCTCAGCCCCAGCGCAGCACCACCACCAGCCACGCCAGCGACAGCAGCGAGGCCACCCACAACGGCCACTCGCTGACGCCAACCACCAGCAAATGCAGGTAGGCGCTGGCCAGCAGGCCGATGAACAAGCGGTCACCCCGGCTGGTGACCAGCGGCAAGAAGCCGCGCCGCGCCACGCAAGGGCGGCGCAGCTCAAGCAGGGTCATGCCCAGCAGCAGCACGCCAACGGCGGCGAAGAACAGCGCCGTCGGCAAGGTCCAGGCCATCCATTCCATGCGTTGCCCTCCTCACACCCGGCCCAGGGCAAAGCCCTTGGCCACATGGTTGCGCACGAACCAGATCACCAGCATGCCCGGCAAAATGGTCAGCACCCCCGCCGCCGCCAGCACCCCCCAGTCGATACCCGAGGCCGACACGGTGCGGGTCATCACGGCAGCAATCGGCTTGGCATTCACCGAGGTCAGGGTGCGCGCCAGCAGCAGCTCGACCCAGGAAAACATGAAGCAGAAAAACGCCGTCACGCCGATACCGGAGCCAATCAGCGGAATGAAGATCTTCATGAAGAAGCGCGGAAAGCTGTAGCCGTCGATGTAGGCCGTTTCGTCGATTTCCTTTGGCACGCCCGACATGAAACCCTCCAGGATCCACACTGCCAACGGCACGTTGAACAGGCAATGGGCCAGGGCAACAGCAATATGGGTGTCGAACAGGCCGATCGACGAGTACAACTGGAAGAACGGCAGCAGGAACACCGCCGGGGGCGCCATGCGGTTGGTCAGCAGCCAGAAGAACAGGTGCCGGTCGCCTAGGAAGCGGTAGCGCGAGAAGGCATAGGCCGCCGGCAGCGCCACCAGCAACGAAATCAGCGTGTTCAGGCACACGTAGTACAGCGAGTTGATGTAACCGCTGTACCAGCTGGCATCGGTGAAAATCACCCGGTAGTTGTCGAGGGTGAATGCCTGCGGCCACAGGGTCAGGCCGCCCAGGATTTCGGTGTTGCTCTTGAACGACATGTTCAGCAGCCAGTAGATCGGCACCAGCAGGAAAAAGAAATAAAGCAGCAAGGCCAGCGTTTTGCGCGTGCTCATGGGCTAGTCCTTGTCGGCATGGGTCATGGCTGTGTAGAACAGCCACGACACCAGCAGGATGATCAGGAAGTACACCAGCGAGAACGCCGCCGCCGGGCCCAGGTCGAACTGCCCCACGGCCATGCGCGTGAGGGTCTGGCTGAGGAAAGTGGTGGCGTTACCCGGCCCGCCACCGGTCAGCACGAACGGCTCTGTGTAGATCATGAAGCTGTCCATGAAGCGCAGCATCACCGCGATGAGCAGCACGTTCTTCAGCTTGGGCAGCTGGATATGGCGGAACACCGCCCAGCCCGAAGCACGGTCGATACGCGCGGCCTGGTAGTACACGTCAGGGATGGCGCGCAGGCCCGAATAGCACAGCAGTGCCACCAGTGACGTCCAATGCCATACGTCCATCACCAGCACCGTAAGCCAGGCGTCGAACGGGTCGCCGGCGTAATTGTAGCTGACCCCGAGCTTGGCCAGGGTAGCGCCAAGCAGGCCGATGTCGGCACGGCCGAAGATCTGCCAGATGGTGCCCACCACGTTCCACGGGATCAGCAGCGGGATGGCCATGACGATCAGGCACACCGACGCCATGCGCCCCTTGGTCGGCATGGTCAGGGCAATGCCGATGCCCAGCGGGATCTCGATCAGCAGCACGCAGGCGGAATAAATGAACTGGCGCAGCAGCGCGTCATGCAACGCCGGGTCGCGCAGCACCTGGCGGTACCAGTCGGCACCGACGAAGTAGCGGTTGGACTGGTCGAAAATATCCTGCACCGAGTAGTTGACCACGGTCATCATCGGTACCACCGCGCTGAACGCCACCAGCAGGAACACCGGCAGCACCAGCCACCAGGCCTTGTTGTTCGGCACTTTGTTCATGGCCCGGCCTCCAGCAGCACATCGTCGACGTACAGCATCAACCACTGCGCCGGGAAGCTGACCCAGGCCTGATCCACAGGCAACGGGCGGTCCTCGCCCAGGCGCACCTTCAGCGCGACACCGCCTGCTTCGATGGTGACGATGCGGTAGGTGCCCAGGTCTTCGATATCCAGGACGCGTGCGGGGATGGCGTCATCGAACGGGCTGTCCCACAGCTGCACGAATTCTGGCCGGATGCCCACTTGCAAGCGCCCGCCTGTCGTTGCCGCCAGCCGTTCGCGCAGGCCATCGGGCAAAGCCAGGTGGACATCACCAAACGCCACCCCATCGGCTTCGGCGCGCACCTCGATCAGGTTCATGCCCGGGCTGCCGATGAAGTAGCCGACAAAGGTATGCCGAGGCCGCTCGAACAGCTCACGCGGGGTGCCGAACTGAACGATGCGGCCACCGTGCATCACTGCGATCTTGTCAGCGAAGGTCGATGCCTCCAGCTGGTCGTGGGTGACGTAGATCATGGTGATATTGAACTGCTCGTGAATCTGCTTCAGCTTGCGCCGCAGCTTCCACTTCAGGTGCGGGTCGATCACCGTCAGCGGCTCGTCGAACAGGATCGCCGACACGTCATCGCGCACCAGGCCGCGGCCCATGGAGACTTTCTGCTTTTCGTCCGCGCTGAGGTTGCGCGCCTTCCTGCGCAACACGGCAGACAGATCGAGCACCTCGGCAATTTCTTCCACCCGGGCACGCACCCGGGCTTCATCCAGCCCCTGGTTGCGCAAGGGGAAGGCCAGGTTGTCGAACACCGTCATGGTGTCGTACACCACCGGGAACTGGAACACCTGGGCAATGTTGCGCGCTTGCGGTGACAGCTGGTTGACCGGTTTGCCGTCGAACAGCACCTCGCCATGGGACGGCGTCAGCAGCCCGGAAATGATGTTGAGCAAAGTCGACTTGCCGCAGCCCGACGGCCCAAGCAACGCGTAGGCGCCGCCCTGCTCCCATACATGCTCCAGCGCGTGCAGGGCATAGTCCGCCTCGCTGGCGGGCTGGCGACTGTAACTGTGCGCCAGTTGGCGCAGGCGGATTTCAGCCATCACCCTCTCCTTGCCTGGCGCAGCCCCGGGGCCTGCACCAAGGCCCCGGCGCTGTCGAAGACGAACAGCTTGTGGGTGGGGATGAACACGCGGATCGGCGTGTCCACCTGGTATTCGTGCACCCCGGGCAGGTGCAGGATCATGCGCCAATGCTCGTTGCGCACATGCAGAAAGGTTTCGGAACCGCTGATCTCGGCCAGCTCCACCAGCACCGCCAGTTCCAGGTCATCGTCGTGGGCCGGCACCAGGGTGATATGGCTGGGGCGCACGCCAAAGCGGTAGTCGCCTTCGGCAAGCGCCTGCAAGTCGGCATTGCGGGCAAAATGCACGGCCTGGGCCAGGCTCACCTCGTTGCCACTGATACGGCCAGGCACCAGGTTGATCGGCGGCTCGGAGAACAGCTCGGCCGCCAGCACACTGCCCGGGCGCTGATACACCTCGGCGGTGGGACCGCTTTGCACGATACGGCCCTCATGCACAAGGGTGGTGGTGCCGCCCAGCGCCAGCGCCTCGTTGGGCTCGGTGGTGGCGTAAACAGCAATGCAGTGGCGCACCGCGAACAGCTCGCGAAGCTCCTGGCGCAGGCCTTCGCGCAACTTGTAGTCGAGGTTGACCAACGGCTCGTCAAAGAGGATCAGCGAGGCATCCTTGACCAACGCCCGGGCCATCGCCGTGCGTTGCTGCTGGCCGCCGGACAGCTCCAGCGGCAGGCGCTGCAGGTAGGTTTCGATGCGCAACATCTCGGCGGTTTCCTGCACACGCCTGCGGATGTCCGCCTCGGCCATGCGCGCCTGGCGCAGTGGCGAGGCGATGTTTTCGTACACGCTCAAGGTCGGGTAATTGATGAACTGCTGGTACACCATCGACACGTTGCGCTGGCGCACCGGCACACCCGTCACGTCCTGGCCATCCATCAGCACCCGGCCCCGGTCCGGGCAATCGAGCCCGGCCATCAGGCGCATCAGGCTGGTCTTGCCAGCCAGGGTGCGGCCCAGCAGCACGTTGAACGAACCAGGTTCGAAACGCAGCGAGGCCTCGACGATCCACGGTTGGTTGTCGACGCTGCGGCTGACCTGCTCCAGCACCAGGGACATGGCATGGCCTTCTTGTCGTTGTTGTCTGCCAGGCACAGCCAGTTCCGTGCCAGTTGCTCCCCGATGCTCTGGCTCGGGGCCTGGGCGGCATGCCACGCAAATCGGAGGTTCACAAGTGAACACAATCACTGAACAACTGAACACCTGCCGGTTTGACAATGAACACCCGTGAACAACACTGAACAGCGGTCCGCCCATAACAACAACCACACAGGACAGGCCCATGGCCGCATCCGCTTCGACCCACGCCCAGCTCATCCAGGCATCCTGGGCCCGCTGCCGCGATCACGGTTTGCAACCGCAGCACGCACCGGACTTCGACTGCCTGACCCGCGCCGAACTCAGCGAACTGCTGGAAAAACGCCAGGCCCTGCTGCGCCTGACCCGCGAGGAAGTGCTGCCGCAATATGCACACCTGCTGGGCAACGCCAGCTACCTGGTGATGCTGGCCGATGCCAGCGGCTGCCTGCTCGACAGCTGGGGTTCGCGGCGTTTCATCGAGCCGCGCCAGCAGCATGGCTTCAGCGCCGGCGCCCACTGGCACGAGCGCGGCGTTGGCACCAATGCCTTGGGCACCGCGCTGATTTGTGCCCAGGCCATTCACGTCGGCCAGGACGAGCACTTCCTGCGCCAGAACCGCTACATGTCCAGCGCCGCCGCCCCCCTGTTCGACGCTGCACGGCAACTGGTCGGGGTGTTCGACGTGGCCAGCGACGGCTATCTGCCGACCAGCCAGACACTGGGCCTGGTCCGCATGATGGGCCAGAGCCTGGAAAACCGCCTGATCCTCGCCGCGCATGCCGACCAGCATGCACAACTGATCTTCAACAGCGCCTCCGACAACCTCGACAGCCCTTGGGCCGGCCTGCTGGTGTTCGATGAGCATGGGCAGGTGCTGGCCGCCAACCACCGGGCCGACAGCCTGCTCGGCGGCAACCCGCTGCAGCAGAACATCGAGCAGCTGTTCCAGTTGCCCCTGCAGCAGTTGCTCAGCCATCCCCGACAACAGCCCTTCGCCCTCCAGGCCACCGGGCGCAACCGCTTTCATTGTCAGTGGCAACCGCCACGCGAAACGCCCCGCCGCCCTGAACCTGACAACGGCGAGCCGCGCCTGGAAAAAGCGCGAGTGCAGGCCGGCCTGCTGCTGGAAAAGGACATTCCAGTGTTGGTGCAGGGTGAAACCGGTGTGGGCAAGGAAGTGTTCGTGGAAACCCTGCACCGTGCCAGCAGCCGCGCCGACAAGCCCTTGGTCGCCGTAAACTGCGCGGCAATCCCGGCCGAACTGGTGGAGTCGGAGCTGTTCGGCTACGACAAAGGCGCGTTCACCGGTGCCCACCACAAAGGCAACCCGGGGCTGATCCGCAAGGCCGACCACGGCATCCTGTTTCTCGACGAAATCGGCGACATGCCGCTGCCTACCCAGGCCCGCCTGCTGCGCGTGTTGCAATCGCGCAGCATCCAGCCGCTGGGCAGCGGCGAACCGGTGGCGGTGGATATCCGCGTGGTGTCGGCAAGCAACCGCGACCTGGCCGAAGAGGTGCGTGCCGGGCGCTTTCGTCAGGATTTGTACTACCGCATTGCCGGGCTGACAGTGGTGCTGCCGCCGCTGCGCGAGCGTGCAGACCGGCGGCAGTTGATCGACCAGGTGCATGCCCGCTACCGCGAGCCTGGGCAACCGGCGCGGCTGCCCCCGGCCATTATCGAGTTGCTCGATCAGCACCCCTGGCCTGGCAATGTGCGCGAACTGGTCAGTGTGCTGCAGGTGGCACTGGCCTTGGCGGGCAACGGGCCAGTCGGCGTCGAGCACCTGCCTGCAGGGTTTCTGGCCGAGTTGCAAGTGCCTGTGCGGGTGGCGACCGATGCGGTAGACCTGCAGACGCTGGTTGAACACGCCAATGGCAACCTGTCAGCAGTGGCGCGCGGCCTGGGGATCAGCCGGACCACCCTCTACAAGCGGCTGCGTGAGCGATGAATCTATTGACCTGCACGGCCACTCACGGATTACGCCACTGCACCGGTTGCCGGTAAGCCTGTGCCCAGGCTTGCACTTCACCGGCCGGCATCGGCCGGGCAATGCAGTACCCCTGCGCCAGCTCGCAGCCCAGCCCCATCAGCACCCGGCCGTGCTCGACGCTCTCCAGCCCCTCGGCGATCACCTCCCGGCCAAAGGCCCGGGCCAGGCCGATCACCGCCGCTGTCAGCGCCAGGTCGTCCTGATCATGGAGGATGTCACGCACGAACGACTGATCGATCTTGATCGTCTGGGTCGGCAAGCGTTTCAGGTAACTCAACGACGAATAGCCGGTGCCGAAATCGTCCAGCGAGAAGCGCACGCCCAGTGCGCGGCAGGCGTCCAGACAACGGCTGACGTGCTGCAGGTTGTCGATGGCCACGGATTCGACAATTTCCAGGTCCAGCCTGGCCGGGTCCACCGCCGGGTACGCTGCCAGCAGCTGCTGCAGGCGCTCGGCAAAGTCACTGCGCTGCAAATGCCGCGCGGCGATGTTCACACTCAGTGACCAGGGCTGCCCTTGCTGCTGCCAGGCCTGCAACTGGGTCAAGGCCTGATCGAGCACCCACTCGCCGATCTCAACGATCAGGTCGGTCTGCTCTACCCAAGGCAGGAAATCGCCGGGCGGCACCACGCCACGGCCTGGCCGCTGCCAGCGCAGCAAGCCCTCGAAGCCCAGCACCTGGCCGCTGCGCAGGTTGACCTTGGGCTGGTAGTAAAGGCAAAGCTCTTGGTTGTTAAGGGCCCGTCGCACCCGCGCCACTGTCTGGTGAGTGGCCTTGAGCTCCTGCTCCTGCGACACGTCGAACACGTGATACCGGTTGCGCCCGCGCTGCTTGGCCACATACATGGCCTGGTCGGCATGACGCACCAGGGTATCGGCATCTTCGTCATCCAGCGGGTACAGGGTCACGCCGATACTGGCGCTGAGCGACAGCGTGTGCCCCCGAACCACACAGGGCACCGCCAATGCCCGCAAAACCCGCCGCAGGGCTGTATGCAGCTTTCGCTCATCATCGACGTCGCGCAGGATCAGCACGAACTCGTCGCCCGACAACCGGGCCACGGCGTCACCCCCGCGCAGGATGCGCTTCAGGCGCTGGGCCACTTCCACCAGCAGCAGGTCGCCCACCGCGTGCCCGTAACCGTCGTTGACCGCCTTGAAGCCATCCAGGTCGAGCATGCACACCGCCAGCGGGATGTCTTCACGCCGCGAGTAGGCCAGGGCCTGATTCAATAGGTCGGACAGGTAGGCGCGATTGGGCAGGCCCGTGAGCACATCGTGCCCCACCCGCCATTGCAAGGTGTGCAGCAGTTGGCGCTTCTCGGTGACGTCAAAGCGGATCGACACGTACTTGCGCACCAGGCCGGTCAGCGGGTCGACCAAGGGCACCATGGTGCTGTCGACCCAGTACAGCGAACCGTCCTTGGACCGGTTGCAGATCTCGCCCTTCCACACCCGCCCGGCGGCCAGGGCCCGCCACATGCCAACGAAGAACGCCGGCTCGTGCAGGCCGGAGTTGAGGATGCGGTGGTTGGCACCCAGCAGCTCCTCGCGGCTATAGCCCGAGATGCTGCAGAACTGCTGGTTGACGTAGGTGATGTTCCCACGCAGGTCGGTTTCCGAAAAGATCGCGGCCGCGTCCACGGCCGCGCGATAGATATCATCCATAAAGCATCCTGCCTTAGCGGTTGAAGCGCTCCACCAGGGCGCGCAATCCGGCGCACACCTGTTCCAGTTCGGCGCCGCGCGAGGCGGCGACGTTGGCGCTGTGGGCGCTGTGCTGGGCAATACCGGCTACGCCGTTGATCTGCCGCGAAACGTCTTCGGCCACTGCCGACTGCTGCTGCGAAGCGGTCGCCATCTGCTGGCTCATGTCACTGATGCGCTGCACCGCATCGCGAATGCCATGCAGCGCCTGTCGCGCTTCCTGCACCTGGGCAACACCCAGCTCGGCACCTTCGATGCCCTGGCTGGCGATCGCCACGGCTTCTTCGGCGCCACTGCGCAGCGCATCGATGATGGCCTGGATATGCAGGGTCGACTGGCGGGTCTTGTCGGCCAGCGCCCGCACTTCATCGGCAACCACGGCAAAGCCGCGCCCTTGCTCGCCCGCACGCGCTGCCTCGATGGCTGCGTTGAGGGCGAGCAGGTTGGTTTGCTCGGCAATGCCGCGGATCATTCCGGCAGCCTCCGCGATGGCACCGGTCTGACCGGCCAGCTGGCTGACCGCCTGGTTGATCTGCGTCACGGTGCTGGCCAAGGTACGAATGGCTGCACCGCTGGCATCTGCCACCTGGCTGCCCTGCTCGGCCAGCAGGTGCGCGGTGTGTGCCTCGGCGGCGGTCAACTGGACATGGTTGGCCACTTCACCGATGGAGGCGGCCATCTGGTTCATCGCCGTGGCGCTCAGGTCGGTTTCGGCGCGTTGCTCCAGCAGCGCGGCCTCGGTGCCGCGCGACAGCTGCCCGGCATCGTGGGCGGCCACGGCCATTTGCCCGGCCAGGTCGCTTAACCGCGTCAATGCGGTTTTCAGGCGTGCCTCTTCGCTGATCAGCATCAGTTGCAGTTGCCCGGCGGCACCCGGCAAGTCGCTGTAGGTCAAGGCTGCAACCGGGTCGGCGAAGGCACCGTCGGCGCCTTGCACAACCTGCTGCAACTGCCGGCCAAGGGCATCGCGTGCCCACAGGCCGTAGGCCAGGAACAGCCCCAGGGTCAGCCCCTGCCCCACCAGGCCAGGCCACAACTGGTTGACACCCAGTGCCAGCAGCCCGCCCGCCAGTGGCAAGGCCAGCGCCTGCGCCAGCAAGCTCAGCCGACGCGGCACCGACAATGCCGCCTGGCCATTACGCAGCCGCGCATACAGGGCTTCGGCACGGGCCACCTGCTCACGCGTGGGGCACACCCGAACCGACTCGTAGCCGACCACACGCCCGCCTTCGAGGATCGGCGTGACGTAAGCGTTGACCCAGTAGTAGTCGCCGTTACGGCAACGGTTCTTGACGATGCCCATCCAGCTCTTGCCAGCTTTCAGGTAGCGCCACATCAACGCGTACACCGCCGGCGGCATGTCCGGGTGGCGCACCAGGTTGTGCGGGCTACCGATCAGCTCGGCCTCGCTGTAGCCGCTGATAGCGGCGAATTCGGGGTTGCAGTAGGTGATCAGGCTGGCGGTATCGGTAGCAGAAATCAGCCGCTGATCAGGGGGAAAACGTTGCTCGACCGGGGTAACCGGCAAGTTGAGACGCACGATGAGACTCCATTCACTGACGTGCCGGTACCCAGCCCATCGACAGCCACCGGAACCGATCCGTAGCGATCCGCTCCAAATGGCACATGTGCTTCCCGCCGTTGGGGCACGAGGCCGAACCACACAGGGAAGTTGACGATGACTGACCGGTCAAGCACTGAATTCTACGAAATTCATCACATAAATAAAACAAAGGTGATCAATCATGGCGTTGCGCCATGCTGATAGATATCGTTAAGTTCTTGATTCTAAATGGGAATTAAGTGATGACGAGATCAGCTTTGGGTACCGCCCTGCGCCGCTACCGCAAGCTGGCGGGCCTGACCCAGGCACAACTGGCCGAACGGACCGGCTTCGATCCCAAGACCATCAGCCGCTTCGAAACCAGTACCTATACCCCCAGCATCGATGCACTCATGGCGTTTGCTCAGGTGCTGGGCGTCAAACCCAAGGACTTCTTCGCCGAGCCGGACGACGAAGAGGAGCAGCGCGCCTACCTGTTCGGCGTCATTCACAACGCCCCGCCCAAGGATCTTGGCAAGCTGATTGCAGCAGTGGAGCAGGCACTGGCCAAGCCCTGAACTGATTCGCGCCTACCCACTTCACGGCATGCACTGAAGTAGAGCCTGGCAGGCCAGATTGCCCCATAACTGGTCAGACCGGTAAGGCCGAAAACCCTTGCAAAGTCGGATTTTTCGCGCTTTTATGGCCTCGCGCTGAACAAACCGGTAAGACCACAATAATTAAGTCCTGCGCTCTTTCGCCCCGTGCGGCTACCGAAGCAAGGACACCGATCAGAGATCAATCCCATGCTCAAATGGTGCTCGCGTTCGATCTTCCTGCAAGTCGTGCTCGGCCTTGCCCTCGGCATCGCCTGCGGTCTCAGCTTTCCCGACCTTTCCCTGCAACTCAAACCCCTTGGCGACGGCTTCATCAAGCTGATCAAGATGCTCATCGGCCTGATCGTATTTTGCGTGGTGGTCAGCGGTATCTCCGGCGCGGGCGACCTGAAAAAGGTCGGGCGCATCGGCCTGAAGTCAGTGATCTACTTCGAAGTGCTGACCACCCTGGCGCTGGTGATCGGCCTGGTGTTCGCCTTCAGCAGTGGCATTGGTAGCGGTGCCAACATTCACCTGGACCAGCTGTCCACCGCCGATGCCAACGGCCTGGCCGAGCGCGGCCAGCACATTCACGGCGCCACGGCGTTCTTCATGGACCTGATCCCCACCTCGGTGATCGGTGCCTTCGCTGACAACAACATTCTTCAGGTGCTGTTGTTCTCGGTCCTGTTCGGCAGTGCGCTGAACCTGGTGGGTGACTCGGCCGCCGGCATTTCGCGGCTGATCAACGAGCTGAGCCATGTGATCTTCCGCATCATGGGCATGATCGTGCGCCTGGCGCCGATCGGCGTGTTCGGCGCCATCGCCTTCACCACCAGCAAATACGGCCTGGAATCGCTGCAGCACCTGGGCGGGCTGGTCGCACTGTTCTACCTGACCTGTGCCGGCTTCGTGCTGATCGTGCTGGGGACGGTCATGCGCCTGTCGGGCCTGAAGCTGTTGCCGCTCATCAAGTACCTGCGTGAAGAGCTGACCATCGTGCTGGGCACCGCCTCTTCCGACGCCGTGCTGCCGCAGATCATGCGCAAGCTGGAGCACCTGGGCATTGGCAGCTCCACCGTCGGCCTGGTGATCCCGACGGGTTACTCGTTCAACCTCGACGGCTTCTCCATCTACCTGACCCTGGCCATCGTGTTCATCGCCAACGCCACCGGCACGCCGCTGGAAATGACCGACCTGCTGACCATTCTGCTGGTGTCCCTGGTGACTTCCAAGGGCGCTCACGGCATCCCAGGCTCGGCGCTGGTCATCCTGGCCGCCACCTTGACCGCCGTACCCGCGATTCCGGTGGTTGGCCTGGTGCTGGTGCTGGCAGTGGACTGGTTCATGGGCATCGGCCGGGCATTGACCAACCTGATTGGCAACTGCGTGGCCACCGTGGCCATCGCCCGCTGGGAAAAGGACATTGACCTGGAGCGCGCGCAGAACGTGCTCGACGGCAAACCCGGCTTTGCTCCCACGCCGCGCAAACAGCCCAACACGCACCATCAACAGGAATTCTGAACCAGAGCGGCCGGCGATCATGCCGGCCCTTGCAGGAGCGAACCGTGATCAGCTCATCGACCGTCGTCAACTCAGTGGTGGAAAAACTGCGCCAGGCCTTGGCCCGGGGCCAATGGCGCAGCGGCGACATGTTGCCGGGCCAGCGCGAACTGGCCGAACAACTGGGCATCAGCCGCCCTAGCCTGCGCGAAGCGGTGACCGTGCTGGAGACCCTGGGCCTGGTCCGCTCGTTGCCAGGCAAGGGCGTACTGGTACTGGACGTCGATGCCACCCTCGAGGAACCCGGCATCGACACCAGCGCTGCGGCCAGCCTGGCCGACGTACTGGAACTGCGCTACACCCTTGAGCCCTTCATCGTTGGCCTGGTGGCGCAATCGGCCAACAGCCAGGACATCGGCCAGTTACGCCTGACCCTGATGGACATGCGCGAAGCGCTGGAGGCCGATGACAGCGAAGCCGGCGTGAAGGCCTACATCGCCTTCCATGAAGCGCTGTTCGCGCTCACCACCAACCCGATCTTCCAGAGCGTTGTGCAGCAGACCGGCAATGCCCTGAAACAGAGCGCCGACATGCTGCGCAACTCGCCCGAGCACCTGGCGGCTCGGCTGAAGGAGAACGAAGCAGTGGTACGTGCCATACGTGAACGCAACAGCGCCCAGGCCAGTGCCCAGATGCGCCAGCACATCCTCGCCGAAGGCCAGCGCATGGGCATTTCGCTGAACATCCCGGACGAACACCCGCATCCATGACCCCAGGAGAGCGACCATGAACGCCGCCCCTCACCTGCCCGCCCTGCTTGCGGCCGGCGAAACCCGCCTGTCGGCCGAGCAGATCTACCCCCGGCTGTTCGACGCCATTCTCGAACAGCGCCTGCCTCCGGGCGCGCTGCTGCCCGAGCAGGCGCTGGGCCATGCCTTTGGTGTCAGTCGCACCGTGATTCGTCGTGTGCTTGGGCGGCTGTCCGACCAGCAGGTGGTGGTGCAGCGCCCCAGCCACACCGCGCACCTGGCCGCGCCCGACCCGGATCAGGCACGTCAGGTGCTCAGTGCCCGGCGCCTGGCCGAAACCACGCTGATTACCCTGGCCACCCAGCGCGCCCGTCCGGCGCAGGTGCGCCAGCTGCGGCAACTGGTAGAGCGCGAGCGCCAGCACCACGAAAGCGGTGAACGCTGCGCGGCGATCCGCCTGGGCGGCGAGTTTCACCTGAAACTGGCGCAGGTGGCGGCCAATGCGCCGCTGGCACGGTTCCTCAATGGGCTGGTGCCGATGACCTCGCTGATCATCGCCCGCTACGAATCACCGTGCTGCGACCACTGTGCATGGGAAGAGCATGCGGCCATCATTGATGCCGTGGAGCAAGGCGATGCCGAGGCCGCGCTGGATTTGATGCACAAGCACCTGGACCGCCTGGAAGAAAAGCTCGACCTGGAATGAATCAGCGTTCCGCTGTGGGAGCGGGCTTGCCCGCGAAGAAGCTGACGCGGTCGATGGCACGGGCTTCGCCCGTGTTCGCGGGCAAGCCCGCTCCCACAGAGACTGCGTCCCGACAGAAACTTATGTCTGTGCTGAGCGAGCGATGGCCAGCGCAGCAGCCCCAACAACCCCACCCTATACTACGAGAACCACCCCAGCCTCTATCAGGGAGGCGGTTGCGTGAGTGCTCGAGTCCTTCTGTTGCTGTGCCTGCTGTTGGCCCTGACCGGCTGCGCGAGCAAGCGTCCGCCTGCCCCGCCACCGCCCGCAGCGCTCACGCCCGCCGCCTGGCAACGCATCGACCAGGAACTGATCGACGCTTCGGTCGGCGCCGCCGGCTCGGCCAACGACTATGCCCGGCGCTCCATGCGGGTATGGAAGGAGCAGGTACAACAGCGCACCGAAAGCGACTTCATCCCTTGGTTCACCGGTTACTGGACCCAGCAGTGGCTCACCCTCAAAGTGGCCTGGTACAAGCTCGACAGCGGTGAAGGCCGTGAACCTGCGCAAAAGCGCCTGGCCCTGTACCTGCAGGAGCAATACCACGAGCGGGTGATCGAACCGGTGGCCGAGCAGATCAACCCCGAGGGCATCCGCGACCGCGCCTGCGAGCTGTACCTGCAGCTGCTCGGCCAGCAGCTACCCGCCATCATCAGCCGCTACAACGCGCCGCCCGAGCAGGTCAGCCAGCGCCTCAACCGCATCCCCGCCATCCACCTGGGGCCGCCGGATGCGCGTAATGCCAGCCTGTATCAACTGCTTCGGGCCAAGTCGCTGGACCAGCAACCGGCCTGGCAAGCCATGCGCCAGCACTTGCATGAGCAGGCCAGCAAAGGCCCCGGAAGAACCGATGTCGGGCTGAACTCGGTGGCCACCCAGGCCAGCGAAAAGCTCGGCGCTACCCTGGCCCCGCGCGGCATCGCCAGTGCCGTGGCGTCGGCGGTGGGCAAGGTGGCGGGGGCGATGATTTCGATTGCGGCGGCCGGCTACGGCATGATGACCCATGACCGCGATCACCCGCAGATGGTCGAACAGTTGCGGGTGATCCTCAACGTGGCGCTGAACCAAGAATGGCAGGAGTTGATGGAAAACCGCCAGAGCGGGGCCATGGCGGGGGTGTACTACCTGTCGGGGCAGGTTGAGGACAGCTTGCTGGCCAGTGTGCCGCGGCCCGTCGAGCAACCGGTAGAACAGCAAGTGAAGCAGCAAGCACCTTTGATCATTCGCCTGCCGCCTTAGGGGCGGCACAGGAGAAACATCAGGCAGCGGCCATCGCGGAACTTGGCAGCCCGAACACCCGATCAAACGCCCAGTTGTAGGCAAAGGTGTAGCAAGGCACCAGCACGATGAACGCCATGTCCACCAGCAACGCCTCCACCAGTGTCATGTCGAGCCACCAGGCAATCAGCGGAATCAGGTACACCACCAGCGTCAGCTGAAAGCCGATGGCATGCGCCACCCGCCGCGCCACACTGCGCCCACGCTTGGCCTGGCGCCTCTCCCATCCTTCGAACAAGGTGTTGTAAACCAGGTTCCAGAACATGGCGATGGTGGTGATCATCACCGCCAGCGGCCCAGTATGCGACGCCTGGGTGTCCGACAGGTAAGCCAGCCCGAGGGTCGACATGCACAACCCGATCAGTTCATAAAAAGTTACGTAGACCAGCTTGCGTTTCAATCCCTGCACTCGGGGTTACCTCCAATGACAAAAACGATGGGGCGCGATCATGCTTCACCATGCTTGACAGAAAAAGTTAGCAGCTGTCAGATCTACTGACAGGAGGCTGCCATGAACTTTTCCAGCGACAACATCCAGCTTTTTCTAGCCGTGCTCGACTGCGGTTCGTTTTCTGCTGCCGCACGCGCCCTCAAGCGCGTGCCTTCAGCCGTGAGCATGGCTATCGGCAACCTTGAAGCGGAACTGGGCTACAGCTTGTTCGAACGTGGTTCGCGTGAGGTTCGCCCAACTGCCCAAGCCCTGGCCCTGGAACCACACGCCAGACTGATTGGCGAACAATTGGGTTTGCTGCAGGTACACGCACTGGAGCTGTCAAAAGGGTTGGAAAGCAGCCTGACCCTGGCCGTGGTACCAGACATCGACCACCGGCCACTGCTGGCGGCCATCGCACGCCTTGGCGAACGCCATCCGCTGCTGGATATCGCCCTGCTCAGCGCCCCGCAGGAAGAAGCCCTGAACCTGCTGGACAGTGGCCGCGCCGACCTCTGCGTGGCTTTTGCAGGCCTGCAGGTCGACGCCCGCCGAGGCTTCCAGCACATCGGCATGGAGTCGCTGGTGGCCACCCTGTCGCCGGCCCACCCGGCCTTGCGCGAGGGGCGCATCCATTACCTCGAAGACCTGACCCAGGTGCGTCAGATTCTGGTGCGCAGCCGCGACCTGCCAATGGCCGACCCGCGCCCGCTGATCGGCGCAGCGCACTGGTCAACCGACAGCTTCGACCTGGCGTTGCAAATGGTGGAAGCAGGCCTGGGCTGGGGCGACCTGCCGTTGTCGCGGGTTGCGCCGCTGCTCGCCAGCGGACGCCTGGTGCGCCTGGGTTTTCGCAATACACGCAACGAGTTGCAGTTGCCGGTACACATCTTGTGGCGCAAGCAACAACCGCTGCAGCAAGCCGCACGGCTGTTGATCCAGCAGTTGAGTAACCGTTGATTACCGTCTGTCGAAACGGCCATAAGAATTTCCTGTAAGTACTTCAATCTTTTAGCCCTTTAGCCGATATCCCGGTCGACAGGCCCCGCAGTGCGTCATGAGCGCGCTGCGCCCTCCCCTCATTGGCTCAAGGTCTCGAAACATGAACCTGAAATTTCGCCACAAGATCCTGCTCAGCGCCTGCGGCGTCGTGGTCCTGGCATTTGCCCTGTTCACGCTCTACAACGACTACCTGCAACGCAACACCATCCGCCAGAACATCGAAGCGTCGGTGCAGCAATCCGGTGCACTGACCGCCAGCAGCGTGCAGAACTGGATGAGCGGGCGCATCCTGGTGCTGGAAAACCTGGCCCAGGACATCGGCCAGCAAGGTGCCGGCGAGACCCTGACCGGGCTGATCGAGCAGCCGTCCTACACGCGTAATTTCCTGTTCACTTACCTGGGCCAGGCCAACGGTGCGTTCACCCAGCGCCCGGACGCCCAGATGCCTGCCGGTTACGACCCGCGCCAGCGCCCTTGGTATGGCGCCGCCGCCAGTGCCGGGCAGACCGTGCTGACCGCCCCCTACCAAGGCGCGGTCGGCGGCCTGATGGTCACCATCGCCACCCCGGTGAAGAGCAAAAGCAACGGCGAGCTGATCGGTGTGGTCGGCGGTGACGTGACCCTCGACACCCTGGTCGAGATCATCAACTCGGTCGACTTCGGCGGCATCGGCCACGCCTTCCTGGCAGACGCCAATGGCCAGGTGATTGTCAGCCCCGACAAAGAGCAGGTGATGAAGAACCTCAAAGACATCTACCCTGGCAGCAACCTGCGGATTGCCGCCGGCCTGCAGGATGTCACCCTCAACGGCCAGGACCGCATCATTTCCTTCGCCCCGGTAGCCGGCCTGCCGTCGGCGCAGTGGTACATCGGCCTGTCGATCGACAAGGACAAGGCTTACGCCGCACTCAGCCAGTTCCGTACCTCGGCTATCATCGCCATGCTGATTGCCGTGGCTGCCATCGCCGGCCTGCTCGGCCTGCTGATCCCGGTGCTGATGAGCCCGCTGACCGCCATGGGCCGAGCCATGCGCGACATCGCCGAGGGTGAAGGCGACCTTACCCGCCGCCTGACCGTGCAGAACAAGGACGAGTTCGGCGAACTGGCCACCTCGTTCAACCGCTTCGTCGAGCGCATCCATGCCTCGATCAGCGAAGTGTCCTCGGCCACCCGCCTGGTGCACGACCTGTCGGAAAAGGTGGTCAGCGCATCCAACGCGTCGATCACCGGCTCGGAAGAACAAAGCATGCGCACCAACAGTGTCGCGGCAGCCATCAACGAGCTGGGCGCCGCCACCCAGGAAATCGCCCGCAACGCCGCCGATGCTTCGCAGCATGCCAGCGGCGCCAGCGAGCAGGCACACGGCGGCCGTGAAGTGGTGGAAGAGGCGATCAGTGCCATGACCGCCTTGTCACAGCGCATCAGCGAGTCGTGCGCGCAAATCGAAACGCTCAACGCCAGCACCGACGAAATCGGCAAGATTCTCGACGTGATCAAGGGTATTTCGCAGCAGACCAACCTGCTGGCACTGAACGCCGCGATCGAGGCGGCCCGTGCCGGTGAAGCCGGCCGTGGCTTTGCCGTGGTGGCCGACGAAGTGCGCAACCTGGCACACCGTACCCAGGAGTCGGCGGAAGAGATCCACCGCATGATCACCAGCCTGCAGGTAGGCTCGCGCGAAGCGGTGCAAACCATGAACACCAGCCAGGTGTCCAGCGAGCAGACCGTGCAGGTAGCCAACCAGGCCGGTGAACGCCTGGCCAGCGTGACCCAGCGCATTGGCGAAATCGATGGCATGAACCAGTCTGTGGCGACCGCGACCGAAGAGCAGACCGCCGTGGTCGAGAGCCTCAACCTGGACATCACCCAGATCAACGCCCTGAACCAGCAGGGCGTGGAAAACCTGAACGAAACCCTGCGTCATTGCGACCAGCTGGCCCAGCAGGCCGGGCGCTTGAAGCAGCTGGTGGGCAGCTTCAGAATCTGATGGGCCCGAAGAGGGGCGCTCTGCGCCCCATTTTTATGCCACAGCCGCTTTCGTGGCCCTGCCCCGCCGCACCCAGGCCAGCAACACCGCCGCCATCAGCACGAAACCCAGGTAGCCAAACAACGGGTACACCTCCCCCACCAGACTGATGAACCCCACCAGGCTGCAGCCAAACGCCACCACCCCGGTTATCACCGAACCCCAGCGGAACGTTGCCGTGCCCGCCGGCAGCAGCCGCGAAAGGAACGAAAACATCGTACCCACCGCCGTGTTGACGATCATGCCGAAGATGATCAGGCACATTACCACCCCCAGCAGCGGTGACACTTCGTTGGCAATCGACAGCATCGGCATGGGCAAGTCGGCCACGCTGTCCAGGCGCGACAATAGCCCGGCACTCATCACCAGCATCAGGCCGCCCAGCGCCGCCCCACCCAGCAGGCCACCCCACACTGCGGTTTTCTCGACCTTGGCCGAACCACCCAGAATGGCCAGGATCGGCGCACCGGCAACGATGTTGTACGACACATACAGGAACGCGCCCAACAGCCAGTGCCGGGTACCGGCCTGCTGCTGGCTGGCCAGTTGGTCGAGCGCGGCGAAGCTCTGTGCACGGGTAAACACGGCGTACAGTGCAATCGCCGAAGCCACCAGGATCAACAGCGGTGTGATGGCACCGATGGCCAGGATCACCTTGCGCACGTCCAGGCACACAATCGCCACCACCACCAGCGTCACCAGCACACTGCCGGTCAGTGCCGGAATGCCGAACTGCTGCTCCAGCAACGCGCCACCACCGGCCAGCATGACCACCGTGACGGCGAACATGAAAAAGGTGATCAGCCAGTCGACGAACAGGCCCAGGTGGCGGCCGCAGATGGCCTGTATCACGTCCTTGTGCGAGGTGGCCTGCTGGCGGTTGCCCAACCCGGCCAGGGCCATGCCAAGGAAGGTAAACAGGGCTGCACTGACCAGTGCCCCCACCAACCCCCACACACCAAAATCGACAAAGAACAACAACAGTTCCCGCCCCGAAGCGAAGCCCGCCCCCACGATCACGCCGACAAATGCGCCGGCAATCTTCAGCTGCTCTTGCATGTGAACCTCTGGATTTATTGTTGTTGTCCTGCTGCCACCGCATCGCTTTTGCGGGAGCGGCCTCCGCTCAGTTACAGATCGCCGACAAACGCCTGCACTTCAATCTCCACATCCACCCCCAGCGCCAACGCCGAGGCCACTGTCGAGCGCACCGGCAACGCGGCACCGAAGAACTCCTTGTACACCTCGTTGAAACCGGCGAAGTGGCTCATGTCCGACAGCCATACCGTGGCCTTTATCACTTGGTCGAAACGCGCGCCGCAAGCCGCCAGGCTTTCGGCAATGCGCTCGCAGGCGGCGCGGGTCTGGGCCTGGATGTCGCCACGCACCACTTCACCGCTGGCGCTCATCGGCACCTGGCCAGAGAGAAACAGAAAACCACCGGCCTTCACTGCACGGGAAAACGGGAACGGCAGGCTGCTGGGGAAACGCTGGATGTCATTGCTCATGGGATGCTCCTTTCAAGGTTGCTGTAAACGGGCTGGGGACAGGCGCTCGGGCGCCACGCCCTGGCTGACAAGGCTGGAGCACAGGGGCTGGCCAAGCAGCAGGTCGGCGGCCAGGCGCGAAGCCCCCGCTGCCGACTGGATGCCATAACCACCTTGCGCCGCCAGCCAGAAGAACGCGGGGGCGTGTGCATCGAAACCCACCACCAGGTCGCCGTCCGCAACGAACGATCGCAGCCCGGCCCAGGTGTGACTGGGGCGGCGGATCGTCAAGGTGGTCATGTTTTCGATGTTGTAGATGCCCAACGCCACATCGAGCTCTTCCGGCGCAGCATCCTGCGGCTCTACCGGGTCGGCGTTGGCAGGCGAACCGAGCAACTGCCCGGCGTCGGGTTTGAAGTAGAAGCTTTCGTCGACACCAATCACCGCCGGCCAGCGGGCGAAGTCCTGGTCGGCAGGGCCAGGAAAGGTGAAAGCACTGCGCCGGCACGGTTGCAGGCCGATGCGCCCCACACCGCATTGCTCGGCCACCCGGTCCGCCCAGGCACCCGCGGCATTGACCAGCTGACGTGCCTGCAGACGGCTGCCATCAGCCAATTCCACCTGCCACAGGTTGTCCAGATACCCGGCCTGGACCAGCTCGGCGTTGCAGCGCAGCTCACCACCGGCAGCGCGATAACCGCGCAAGAAGCCCTGGTGCAAGGCATGCACATCAAGGTCCATCGCGCCCGGCTCCAGCACTGCGCCCGCCAGGGTTTCGCTGCGCAGGCTGGGGACCAGTGCCAGCGCGGCATCACGGTCAAGCAGGCTGACCTCGGTGCCATTGGCCAAGTTCTGCGCGTGGGCCTGCTCAAGCAGCTCGCGCTGCTCCACGCTGGCCACATACAGGCAGCCGCGCGGCTCCAGCAGCGGGTGCTCGCAGAAGCCCTCTGGCGGGGCTTCATAAAAGGCCCGGCTGGCGCGGGTCAGCGCCTGGATCTGCGCAGTGCCGTAGGCCTCCATGAACATGGCCGCCGAACGCCCGGTGGAATGGTAGCCAGGCTGTGCTTCGCGCTCGATCAGCAGCACCCGCTGCTGGTCAGCCAGGCGATAGCCCAGCGAGGCACCGGCAATGCCGGCGCCGATGATCAGGGTGTCGTAGATCGGGGTCATGCACGCTCCTGCCAAGCAAATTATCATTTATGAGAATTCTAATATATGAGAATTTAGAAATGCGCAAGTGTCCAAGGTAAGATGCCCGACCAACGCCGTATGCCGAGAACGCTGAATGCCCGCTGCCCTACCCCTGCTTGACCGCGCCGTAGTCGGCCAGCGCCTGCGCCAGGTGCGCAAGGCGCGCCAGATGACCCTCAAGCAATTGTCCGAAGCCAGTGGCGTACCGCTGTCCACCTTGTCGAAGATGGAGCTGGCACAGGTGTCGGTCAGCTATGAAAAGCTCGCCGCCGCTGCGCGGGCGCTGAATGTCGACATTGCCCAGTTGTTCCGCTCCGGTGCCACGGTCAACGCCCCGGTGCCCGTGACCGTGGTGGTCGATTCATTGCCGGCGGCAGCGGGCTACTCGACCGGCACCTATGACTACCACCCGATCGCCGGCGACTTCCCCGAGCGGCGTATGACGCCGGCTTATGCCCGCATCATCGCCCGTGAACGCGGCCAGTTCGACGACTTTATCCGCCACCCCGGGCAAGAGTTCGCCCTGGTGCTGAGCGGGCGCGTGCGCATCGAGTTCGAAACCGGCGAAGCGGTGAGCATCGGGCCACAGGAAACGGCGTATTTCGACAGCCAGGTGGGGCATATCTATCTGTCCGAGAGCGAGGACGGCGGCGATGCGCATGTGATGGTGGTGATGACGGATCGTTAAGCCGCCTCGGTTATAACCTAATAACGAACAAGTCTATTTGGCTATAAAAAAATCTATATGCTGGCTGCATCCGATAACGGGCAACGTTGGGCAGTCGAGTAGCGTATGGATGTAGGTTCTTTTGGTTTCACCATTGCTGGCCTGGTCGTGGGTTTCATCGTCGGCATGACCGGCGTCGGTGGCGGCTCGCTGATGACCCCGATCCTGTTGTGGTTTGGCATCAACCCGGCTACGGCCGTCGGTACCGACCTGCTCTATGCCGCCATCACCAAGGCCAGTGGCGTCTGGGTGCATGCGCGTCAGAAGAACATCGACTGGAAAATCACCGGCCTGCTCAGCCTGGGCAGCGTACCCGCCGCTGCGCTGACCCTGTGGTTCCTCAGCACCCTGCACACCGACACCTCGGCGCTCAATGCCATCATCAAGCAAGGCCTGGCGGTGGTGCTGATCCTGACCGCGCTGGCCATCCTGTTCAAATCGCGCCTGCAGGCCTTTGCCAGCCGTCATGCCGGTGACCACTACCACCTCAGCGATCGCAGCCTGAACATCCTCACCGTACTCACCGGCGTTGTGCTGGGGGTAATGGTCACACTCACCTCCATCGGTGCTGGCGCCCTGGGCACTGTGGCGTTGTTCCTGCTGTACCCGTTCCTGGTCACCCGCCGCCTGGTCGGTACCGAAATCGCCCACGCCGTGCCCCTTACCCTGGTAGCAGGGCTGGGCCACGCGGGCATGGGCAACATGGACTGGTCGCTGCTGGGTTACCTGCTGCTGGGCTCGCTGCCGGGCATCTACCTGGGCAGCCACCTCACCGGGCGGATCTCCGACCGCGTACTGCGCCCGTGCCTGGCGGCGATGCTGCTGCTGATCGGCTACAAGCTGGCGTTCTGAGCCTCATTCCAGGCGCAGGCGCCACTGCCCGGTAAAACTCAGATCCAGGCGTGACAGGGGAAGCACGTCGATACGCTGGCTGGCCTTCATCGGGCACCCCAACACCTCTACCAACACAGCGCGCATGACCATGGGGTGGGTCACCGCCAGCCAATCGCCCGGCCTGTCGAAGGCTGCCAGCCAGGCGGCCAGGCGCTGGCACAGGGCGGCGAACGACTCCCCCCCGTGCGGCGCACTGGCCGGGTCCTGTAACCATTGCGCCAATGCTCCAGGCTGCTCAGCCTGCAATTGCTTCAACGCCAGCCCCTGCCAGTGACCCAGGTCGCAATCGGCCAAGCCCGGTTCGACCTGCACCTGCCCCGCCAGCCATGTAGCCGTCTCGCAGGCTCGCCGCTCTGGCGCAGCCAGCAGCTGCATGCCGGGCAGCATGGCGTCGGGCTGTTGCGTTAACGGCAAGATGCCGTCATCTGTCCGGTGCAGGCGCCCGACCTTCTGGGCCTGGGTCAGGGCGTGGCAGATCAGGGTCAGGCGGACGGTTTTCACCGGGGCTCTCTCGCAGCAGGCTGGGGCCCATGGTTTAACACGCTGCGAAGCTTTTGGCTGCAACTATGTCGTACCAGCCTTTACCGCGATGAGGCCCGGTCAAGCTATCAGTGACACCAGGCCCCACACCGGCACCGCGGCCACCAACCCGACCGCCATCCGCGGCCAGTACGGCAGCAGCATCACCAGCAGCAACCCCGCCAGCGACAGCGCGCCGAACCAGGCCACCGGCCCCATGGCCCAGCCCCAGGCCTGGGCACACATCATCAGGCTGGCCAGCAACGCCAACCAACCTGCACTGCGCAGGCCGACACGCAGCGCGGGTGGGCACGCCCGGCTCCACACTTGCTTGTAATGCCGCTCCAGCCCTTGGCACAGCCCAAGCATGCCGGCGTAGGCAAACACCACGCCACCTATGATCCACATCATCATGCCTTGGCCTCCTTCTGTTGCCGGCCCACCCTGGTCTTCTGTTGCGCTGGCTGTGCTTGCCACACCCGCCAGGCCACCAGACCAAGCAACACTCCCAGCACCAGCGCACAGCCCGCTACGCCCATACGCATCGTGTCTTCGAGGCCGCCAAATGCACCCAGACCGATGCACAGCAATGCCGCCAGCAGCAGTTGTTCGACCCAGGCGCACCGCGCCGGCCTGACGCCGGCATGCAACAGCGCCAGCAGCCATACGCCGAAGAACGCGCGCACTTCCCAGCTTTCCCGCTGCATCAAATCCACCGGTAGCAAACGGCTGGCCCACAGCAGCCCCACGCATGCCAGCAGCAGGCCGCTGATAAAGCCCACGTTGCACACTTCGGCCACCCGGTGCCAACGCCGTGCCGATGTTTCGGCGGTGGCGCTGGCGTATTTACGCCCACGCTTCACGCAGAACAACACCAGCCCGCTGGCGATCATCAGGCAACTGACCAACCCGCACATGAAGTACAGCCAGCGCATCGGGTAACCGCCGAACTGGGCGAAGTGCAGGCCGACCATGACCCGTTGGGTCAGCGGTGCCGCACGCCATTCAGGCACATCGCTGAGTAACGCCCCGCTGACGCCGTCGAAAACCATGGCCTGCCCCTTGGCGAGGGCGATGCGGTTGCCCAATTCGGGGCGGATTTCGATACGCGCCGCTGCAGTGTTGGGGTTGCGAATGTTCAAGCCGCCAATAGGCCCCAGACGCGCCTCGGCCTGGGCCAGCAACGGCGCCACATCGACCAGGGTGGCCGGCTGCCTGGCCAGGCCACGGGGTTGCTCCAGGCGGGCATTACCCTGTGCCTGGAAGTAGGCGCGGGTGTCACCGGCAAAGCGTGCATCCACCCCGGCAGGGATATAAATGAGCATGAAGATCACCAGGCCGGTATAGGTGATCATCAGGTGGAACGGCAGCAGCAGCACCGCACTGGCGTTGTGAAAATCCAGCCACGAGCGCTGGCCCTTGTTTGGCCGGAAGGTGAAGAACTCCTTGAAGATCTTCTTGTGGATGACGATGCCGGTCACCAATGCGGCCAGCATCACCAGTGCCAGCGCGCCGACCACGAAGATGCCCCAGTTGCGTGGCAGGTCGAGGGTGAAGTGGAAGCGAAAGAAAAAGTTGCCGCCGACGCTGTCACGCACCTCGATGGCTTCGCCGGTGCGCGGGTCGAGCTGTACGCCGCCACCGTAGCGCCGCTCGCCGGTGGACACGCGCAGGCCTGGCGAGCGCTCGCTCGGCAGACTGATGCCCCAGTTGCCGGCCTTCGGCTCATGGGCCTGCAGGTAGGCGATGGCACGCTGCGCGGCGGCGGCCTGGGACACCTGAGTAGCCGGGATCTCCGGCTGCATCCAGTGGTTGAGCTCCTTGTCGAACACTGCCAGCGTCCCGGTAACGAAAATGGCGAACAGCAGCCAGCCAAAGACCAAGCCGGCCCAGGTGTGCAGCCACGCCATCGACTGGGTGAAGGTGTTTTTCATGCCAGGCGCTCCAGTATTTGCGGCCAGAAACCGACCAGGGCCAGGGGCACGGCCAATACCAGCGGCGCCCAGGCACGCAAGGCATCATGGCTGGCGAAGGCCCAGAGGATGGTGGCGGTGTAGAAAATGAACGCGGGCAGGGTCGCGACGATGACCGCGTCGGTGGCAGACAGCGGCAGGATCCGGGCCAGGCAGGCAGTGGCGGCGTAGCTGAGGGCATAGCCGCCGAGCAGTGCGGCGGTGCTGCGGGAGAGTATTTGTAGCCAGGCGGGGGCTTTCATCATCGGGGCTCCGTGGCATGGACAGGTAGGGCATCTGGGGCTGCTTTGCAGCCCGATCGCGACACAAGGCCGCTCCTACAGGGAATGCGAATCGCCTGTAGGAGCGGCCTTGTGTCGCGATCGGACCGCAAAACGGCCCCCGCTGTCAGAAGTTGATATTCAGCGCAGCAAACACCGCCCTGCCCGGCTGGTTATAGGTGTTGGCCCCCGAGCTGCTGGCGTTGCCGCCACGCAGGATCTGCTTGTCGAACACGTTGTTCACGCCTACCCGCACGTCGTAGTTGGCGTTGAACTTGTACCCGGCACTCACGTCCACCAGGCCATACGCCTCGACGTCCTGCTGCGCGGTCTTGTCGTAGTCTTGCTGGGTGCGGTAGTTGTAGGTCGGTGACTTCTGCTTGCCAAAGTAGGTGCCCGCTACCTGGAACGACAGCTGCTCGGTGGCCCGCCAGTCGAGGGTGGTGTTGACGGTGTACACCGGGATCACCGACAGCGGCTCGCCGGTTTCGCGGTTGTCGTTGTCGAGCATCCAGGTCAGGTTGGTGTTCCAGTCCAGGGTCGGCGTCAGTTCGATGAAGAAGTTGCCTTCGATACCTTCCACCCGCGCTTCGCCCGCGTTCTCCCACTGGGTCACGCGGCGACCGCTGTTAATGGCGTAGAGCACATCGGTCCCGCCGATGATCTTGTTCTTGTAGTCGTTGCGGAAATAGGTCGCGCTGGTACGCCAGGTGCCACGGTCGTACAGCAGGCCGATTTCCTTGTTGACGCTGATCTCTGGCTTGAGGTCGGCATTACCTTGCAGGTAGCAGCCGCCGGAGTTGGTCTGCTGCACACTGCAGCCCTGGCCACGGCTGTAGAGCAGGTAATTGGGGTTGGACTGGTACAGGTTCGGTACCTTGTAGGCACGAGCAATGCCGCCCTTGACCGACAGTGCCTCGGTCAGTTTGTGCGACAGGTTCAGGCTTGGGCTGAAGTTGTCGCCAAACATCTCGTGATGGTCGAAGCGCAGGCCGGGCGTCACGGTCGTATCACCCAGGACGATATTGTCCTCGACGAACAACGCATAGCTTCTGGCCGTCATCTTCGTATCGCTGCGATCGAAGCCGCTGATCGCATCATTGCCCGAACCGCTCGGGTCGAAGCTTTGCGGGCGGAACGAGCCCTGGTCATTGAGAGACTCGTACAGGTATTCACCGCCCAAGGTCAGCACATGTTCAGTGCTGCCCATGCTGAACGGCAGGTTGACCTCACTGCTCAAACGGGTGTTGCGCAGCCGCGACATCGCCGCGCCGCTGTCGTTGATCGCCCCTTCCGGGCCACCGGCCAGGCCCTCGTTGAGGCGCCAGTTACGCACGTACTCGTAAGCCAGGGTGGTCTTGCTGGTACCCCAGGTAAAGTCGCCCAAGTGGGTCAGGTCGTACGTGCTGCGCTGCATGATGTTGGTTTCGTGGCCATACAGGCTGGAAATCAACGCGACATCGCTGCCGCCGTTGCTGTTCATCGTGTCGCCCGCGTAGATGTTGCCCTGACGGCTGTAGCCTGCACTGGCTTCAAGGCGGTGCTCGTCGTTGAGCTTCCAGCTCAGCAAGCCATTGATGTCTTTGTTGCGCACACCTTCGCGTCCGGCAACCAGTGCGCTGTTGGCGTGGTTGGCGTTGATGTCGAGGTCGTCGGCGTCGGTCTTGGCCAAGCCGCCATACAGACGGAACCCGAGGTTGTCGGTAAGGCCGCCACCCAGGTTGAAGTTGGCGCGGCGGCTGGCGCCTTCGGCGCTGTCTTCCGGCAGTTGGGTATACAGGCTGACACTGCCCTTGAGTTCGTCGGTGGGGCGCTTGGTGATGATGTTGACCACCCCGCCCATGGCGCCGGAACCGTAGCGTGCGGCAGCCGGGCCGCGCAGGATCTCGATGCGCTCGACCGCTTCGGCCGGCACCCAGTTGGTTTCACCTCGGGTATCGCGGTCGCCGTTCCAGCCATAACGCACGGCGTTGCGGGCGCTGGACGGTTTGCCGTCGATGAGGATCAAGGTGTTCTCCGGGCCCATGCCGCGCAGGTCGATCTGACGGTTGTTGCCCCGTGCGCCGCTGGCGCTGTTGCCGGTCAGGTTGACGCCGGGCTCGCGGCGGATGATGTCGGACAGGTCATTGGTCGGCGGGTGGCGCTTGATGTCTTCGGCGGTGATGATCGACGAGCCCAAGGCCTGGTGCGCCTCGCGCTCGGCGGTGATCAGGGTGTCCTGGATCACCAGCGCGTTGTCGGCGACCGGCACTTCCAGCACCTCACCCGTACGCTGCTCCTCGGCTTCAGCCGCGGTGGCCATCATGGCCGGCGACGCCAGCGCGACGAACGCCAGGGCCAGGCTATTGGGTGAAGTTCTGCACTGCATGGGTACATCTCCTGCGATTCATGAGCGAAAAGGCACATCCCTGTTGGAAACCGGGAGCCCTCGCCCACCGGCCCCACAAACACAGTTTGGTGGCCAACAGGGGAGGTAAATATAGAGAGACGCAAATGCGAGTAAATCTTATTTACGAAGTTTACATGTTTGTAACGGAACTTTGCTGAAACCCGAGGTAGAGCAGTTGCTGTTCGCAACGCACGAAGTCTTGCGCAGCCTTGTAGGCGTTGGCTTGCTTGCGGAAGGCCGCGCAGCGGCCCCGGCGACTTCAGCGCCAACGCTCATCAGAAACCCGTCGATACATCCCTGCGCTTCTTGAGCTCAGCCGAACAGAGCAAAATAACTACGTCAAAGACGTAGGGATGCAGTATGCTGACAATCATTGAAGCGCCACTTTTCTCAAGGCAATGGCCTGAATACTGGACTGAAGAAGAGCACGGAGCCTTCATGTCCTACCTTGCGAATGATCCCGATGCCGGCTCTGTGATTCCCGGCTCAGGCGGATGCCGCAAGGTGCGCTGGAGCCTGGACGGCAAGGGCAAGCGAGGAGCAGCACGTGTGATCTACACGGCCCAACTCGCCAATGGCGCCTTGGTCGCATTGCTTATTTACTGCAAGAGCGCTACTGAAAACATACCCGCGCATGTGTTGCGCAAGATTGCCAAGGAGCTCAACCATGCCCCTGACTGAAAAAGAGCTGATGCTGCGCGATGCCAGCCGTAACATCGGTGAGGAGTTGCTGGAATCCATACGCAACGTGAAAGCTGGCCGCTATGGAGCAGTACATCAGATAGAGGTGACCAAGGCCGCCGAGGCACGGAGCAAAACGGGGCTCTCCCAGCTCAAGTTTGCCGAGTTGCTGGGCGTTTCAGTACGCACGCTTCAGGAGTGGGAGCAAGGTAGGCGCGCGCCATCAGGTGCCGCTCGGTCCCTACTCCACATTGCAGCTTCTCGCCCGGACGTTTTTCGTGAAGTGCTTCAGGGCCTGTAACGGCTCCCCTGAACGAGCGTGCCTGCGGCGGGCCGCGCAGTAGCCTCGGCAACCGGCGCGTGTCACGGCGCTCAGGCTACACGCCACCACCCAGCGACCTGGGTGGTGAGCACACTGGCCATTGCCGCTACCCACTCATCCGATTTGCATCCTGCAAGGAGGCTCTTACAGTTTCGAACGTAGCAACTCTGTCGGGAGCCCAGATGCGCAGCAATGAAGACAGCCGCTCTGCACATACCTCCAGAAGCCTGCCGAAGATCCCTCGTAGCGTCTGGGCGCTGGGCTTCGTGTCGATGTTCATGGATATCTCCTCGGAGATGATCCATGCGCTACTGCCGCTGTACATGGTTACCGTGCTCGGCACGTCGGTAGTCGCTGTGGGCGTTATCGAAGGCATTGCCGAAGCGACCGGATCGATCACCAAGGTGTTTTCCGGCGCCCTCAGCGACCGGCTGGGCAAGCGCAAGCTGCTGACGGTGCTCGGTTATGGCCTGGCTGCGCTGACCAAGCCGGTGTTCCCCATTGCCTCCGGGCTGGAGTGGCTGACCGCAGCACGTTTCGTGGACCGGGTCGGTAAAGGCATTCGCGGGGCGCCGCGCGATGCGCTGGTGGCCGATGTCACCCCCGCCGAGCTGCGAGGCGCGGCGTTCGGCCTGCGCCAGGCGCTCGATACCGTGGGCGCCTTCCTCGGGCCGTTGTTGGCAATCGTGCTGATGTGGCTGACCGCGAGCCATTTCCAAACCGTGTTCTGGGTAGCGGTGATCCCGGCATTTGTAGCGGTGTACATTCTCATCGCCTTCGTTCGCGAACCTGAAACGCCGCCTGCCGCACGGCCGGTGCGCACACCGTTGGCACTGCACGAGTTGGTGCAACTCGGGTCGGCGTATTGGCGACTGATCGGCCTGGCAACGGTGTTCACCCTTGCTCGTTTCAGCGAAGCGTTCCTGCTGCTGCGTGCCCAGGACATGGGCCTGGCACCGCTGTGGGCGCCGGCGGTGCTGGTCTTGATGGCGCTGGCCTACTCACTGTCGGCCTACCCTGCCGGGGTGCTGTCGGACCGGGTGGGGCGCCGAGGCGTGCTGATGGCCGGGTTGGGTTTGCTGATCGCTGCCGACCTGCTGCTGGCCCTGCTACCGGGCTGGGGCGGGCTGGCCCTGGGGGTGGCGGCCTGGGGCCTGCACCTGGGCTTCAGCCAAGGTGTCTTCGCGGCCATGATCGCCGACAGTGCCCCGGCCCACCTGCGTGGTACCGCCTTCGGCCTGTTCAACCTGCTGACCGGCGTGGCACTGCTGGCCGCCAGCGTGGTAGCCGGGTTGCTGTGGGATGGCGCAGGATTTCAGGCAACGTTTCTGGTGGGCGCGGGGTTCGCTGGCGCCACCTTGGCGGGGTTGATACTGCTGCGCTAAGCCTGGAAAGCGCCCGGCTGATCGCCGTGCTGGACGGTGATCAGCACCCGGACGCAAACTAGGCCAGCGCAGCCTCCTGCTCCAGCAACGACCAACCGCCATGCCCATCCACATCCAGCCGATGGGTATGGAACGCTGCCAGCGTGCTGCGGTGGCCGACACTGACCAGCAGTGCACCCGGCATTTCCGAGCGCAACAACGCATACAAGGCATGTTCGAGGCCCTCGTCCATCGCCGAGGTGGACTCGTCGAGGAACACCACCTGCGGCCGGTTGAACAGTACCCGGGCGAATGCCAGACGCTGCTGCTCACCCACTGAAAGAATGTGTGACCAGTCGCAACTGACGTCCAGGCGCTCGGCCAGGTGAGCCAGGTTCACCTGGCGCAACGCCTGCTGCATCCGCACCTCATCCTCAGGCTTGCTGGCTGCCGGGTAGGCAATGACAGTACGCAAGTCACCCAGAGGCAGGTACGGGCGCTGCGACAGGAACAGTGCCTGATGGCCCATTGGCCGCCTGACCTCACCTTCGGCATACGGCCAAAGGCCCGCCAGGGCGCGCAGCAGCGTGGTTTTACCACTGCCCGATGGCCCTTTGATCAAAAGCGCCTGACCCGCGTGCAGGCTCAGGTCCAGGTCGGCAATAAGGGCGTGCCCGTCTGGACGCAGCACCTGCAGGCGGGTGATCTGCAGCGCATGCGCCTGGTCTTCGGTCAGGACGCGTGGCAATGCGCTCGCCTGCTCATTGGCATCGAGAAACCCGGTCAGACGGTCGAGGGTCGCCCGGTACTGGGCAAACGCATCATATGACTCACGGAAGAACGATAACGAATCCTGCACCTGGCCAAATGCCTGGGACGTTTGCATGACGTCGCCCAGCTTGATCGCTCCGCTGAAGAAACGCGGCGCCTGCAGAATGAACGGGAACACCACGGCAACCTGGCTGACGCCCAGGTTGAAGCCACTGAACTTGAGGTTTCGGAACACCAGCGCCCAGGCATTCACAATCAGGGCAGCGAAGCGGCCCAGCAAGGTGCCCCGCTCCACCTGAGCACCTTGGTAGAAGGCGATGTTCTCGGCGTTCTCACGCAAGCGCATCAGCGCATAGCGGAAGTTCGCAGTGAGTTTTTCGTTGAGGAAATTCAGGCGGATCAATGGGCGCCCGAGGCGGAAGGCGACCCAGGTGGCGACGATGACATACAGGTACACGGCAAACACCATCGCCCGGGGGATCTCCACCCCGGCCACCGTCAGCGGTGCCGACAGCCCCCAGAGAATGCCGGTGAATGCCACCAGCGAAACCAGCGCACTGACCGCGCCCAACGCCAGGCTCACCGAGTTGGTGACGAAGGCGTTGATATCCAGCTCGATACGTTGGTCGGGGTTGTCCACCGGCTCGGCGAGGAACTGGCCGCGGTAGTAGGCATCGCCTTTCATCCAGTCGTGGGTCAGGCGCTCGGTGAGCCAGACCCGCCAATGAATGCTAAATGCCTGGGTTACATAGAACGTGAACAGCGAGCGCAACACATGAATGGTAGCCAGTACGGCAAAGACGCCAAGCAAGTACCAGAACGCGGTTTGATCAAGGCCCTGCAAAGCGCTGTAGAAGCCGTTGTACCAGAACGAGAACAGCACGTTCAGCCGTACAGAGAACAGTGTCAACACCAGCAGCAACGCAAACACCAACAGCGGCCGCCAACTGCGCCTGAAACTGAAATAGGGCCCGGCAAGCTGCCAGAACTGGCTGCCCCAACGCGTGCAGCGCACAGCCAGTGTGGCAGCTGCTGCGAAGCAGACTAAGGTGATGAACGAGGCGATTGCCAGCCAGCTCAGGCTCTCTTGCAAAGCCTGGTGCCAGTTCATTTCCATGGTGGGTATCCGTGCTGAGTATTTCCGCGAGCGTAGCATTGCTCCGCGATTCGTCAGGCATAGATGACGCACATTTCATGATTGCTTGGGTTATTTGAAGCAGGTGGCGCGGTGGATGGCACCGGCGTTGCCGGTGTTCGCGGCTAAAGCCGCTCCTACAGGGATCTGGGCAAGGCCGA